>NZ_JBFRNC010000037.1:0-1865 GCF_041470825.1 Vibrio sp. 10N.261.55.A10
TCCGTCCTCTCACACCACCGTACAAGCGTGGGTCGCATACGGCGGTTCCGAATATATTTTCAGTGACTCATACCCATCTCGCAATGAGTACAGGCCCAACTCCTCGAACCATTTTATTGGCATGGCGTGATTTAACTGCGGCGTTAAGGCCAAGTGCCACCACCCTTTATCTGACATCGCTACCTTCCACGCATTGCGCTCCGTTACACCTTGTTGTTGTAACCATGTCGCTATGCCGTATCTGCGTTTGCGTTGTTTTAAGCGGTAACATCGTAGCCGTCGCCGTATCCATTCGTCTAAGCGCTGCAAGCTGCTTTTCCGTATGGCGAGTTTGAAGTAGTGTTGCCAACCTCTTAGGTATTGAGTTAATTCCGCTATGACTGCTTGCAACTCTCGCCCTCGGTTTCGCTTCGTTATCTGCCGCACTCGCTTCTTCATTTGAGTTTGTGCTGCCTTCGATAGATGGATTGTTCCATCTATCCCGAAGCGGTGGCTTAAGTAAGTCCGCTCTGTCACTCTTGTCGCACCACTTTTCTCTCGATTTACCGTGAGCTTCAGCTTTTGCTCCAAGAACTCCGTTATCGACTCTTTAACTCGATAAGCGGCTTCTTCACTATGAACGTAGATTTGGCAGTCGTCTGCATATCGACAGAACTTATGCCCTCTGCGCTCTAACTCTTTATCCAGTTCATCTAATACGATATTGGATAGCAACGGGGATAATGGTCCACCCTGTGGTGTCCCTCTTTGTCTCTGTTCAACCATCCCGTTTCGCATTATGCCTGCCTGTAGATATGACCTGATGAGCTTCAACACTCGTTTATCACTGATGTCCTGTGACAGTCTGTACATCAGTCTATCGTGATTCACTGTGTCGAAGTATTTCGCTAGGTCGATATCTACAACATAACCTCGACCTTCTCGGATGTAATGACTGGCTGCCGTTAATGCATGGTGCGCACTGCGGTTTGGTCTAAATCCGTAACTGCTATTGGAGAACTTGGGGTCATAGATATCTGACAGTACTGAGGTCATTGCCTGTTGGACAACTCTATCAAGCACGGTTGGGATACCTAGTTGCCTTACGCCACCACTAGGTTTAGGGATTTCTACACCAAGTACCGGTTGAGGTTGGTAGCTTCCTTCCAGAAGACTCTGGCGAAGCGCTTGCCCATTTGAAGCCTGTCGAAGTGTTGAGATAGTCGCATCTATGTCGAGTTTGTCGACACCTGCACATCCTTTGTTCTTCTTCACTCTTCGTAGAGCTTGATTCAAGTTGGTTGAAGAGCAGATTTGCTCCATCAACGACGTTGAGATCACCAAGACTCGTCCTCCTGTTTACGCCAATCATGCTTGTCATTCTTCATCACCATGAGCTTTACTTGCTGTATCGCCCATTGGGACGTAGAGATGGTTTTCATCTTGCTATGACCCCACATGATTGAGTGTCTAGTGACTGCTTCTTGATATATTCAGTTCGGGCCTTCCCTTAAGTTGTACTTCCTTAAGGTATTATGCCTTCTGCTGACTTCTTATTGCTCGTCATACCGCATCGCTGCTGTATTAGTCTCTATCGAGACAAGTAATAAGATCTCCCGAGGTAAGACGTTGCTCTTTCCCTTGGCCGTGCCTGATTTATCACTACACACTTCCCGTCGAGGCATCGGGCTATTCTATCTATTGCTAGGTTGCCCAAGTTGTAATGACCTACTATCAGATTTCTGTTCGTCACAACCAAGTTTTGCCATTTGCTTCCTTCAGATTTCACCTCACGGTGAACACCCTTGCATAGGCTAACGGTTCTCGCTCGACTGAGCCCGTAGAGGACTTTCACCTCCTAGATCAACGCCATGCTCGGCGCACAA
>NZ_JBFRNC010000038.1:0-50072 GCF_041470825.1 Vibrio sp. 10N.261.55.A10
TATTGGGGGTCAGTTCAAAACGCTGTGGCTTTCTCTTTTTGCTGATAACTGCCATGTGAGTTAGTTGAGTAACCAATAGCTCACTGGGTTATCTGGACACTGATAAGGACCACACTCAACAAAGGTAGCGATAGCATTGAGTGCAACCACGACGATGGCTAATAAGCACGCCACACGCCCCAAATTACTCATCTTATACGCTTCTTGCAATGGCTCTTTATTAGTCAATATTAGAATGACAGCAACCGCTAATATGGTCGCAGTAAATAACACGAAAGCCCAAGTGTAATAGTGCATTCCAAAGATAGGACTCCCATAGCCAGGCGTGCCTGGAATCACGTGCAATGAGACCTGCCGTAGTGAGGTGGCGACACCATACAAGGCCCCGATCAAAACAATGCCATAGTGACGAGGTTGAGGCCCATAAACCACATTCAACATGAAGCCAAACGCAACCATCACAAAACCGATACGTTGCAACAAACACAGCGGGCAAGGCAACTCATGAAGCACAAACTGAAGGATAAAGCCTATCAACAGCACTACGGTCATGCCGAGTAGGCCAAGCGTATTTAGGAGCGTTAACTGATTTCGATTCATGTGAGCTCCTTACAATAGGATAGGTAACGAGTCGGTCGCATGGTGATTAAACCAATACAACCCAAGAATCACAGAGCCCGCAAAAAAACCATAAGCCGCGGTCTTCTTGTCGAAAAAGGCGCATAGCATCGCCACAAGTAACAACAAAAATAATAAATACATCATAAGAGGTATTTCCTCGCTATTTATCAAGTTCGGTCATATTGAACGTCAAAATGAATATCCACACCTACGCCCTCAATCATTCAATTTCGGAAAACCTATGGATTACGGATTTAAAATCATCAACTTAATACTTGTTAGCAAGCTCTAACCTGTCAAGTTACTGTTACTAACAGAGTGCTTCCCCTACCCAAAGATGCAAGTAACACGCCGATATAAGCAAAGTGAGCACCGCTCAGCATTAGACATAACCGGAAACAGAACATAGATATTACGATTGGCTACACTTACCAAACAGGGATAACACTTAAAGAGTGAATGGCAAGGAAACATAATGAAAACAACACGATTAGTCTCAGCCATTTTTCTTACCAGCCTTACCTTTCCCAATATCATTTGGGCCAACTACACGATCGTTCTACCCGGTCAACATGAGCAAGGGATCGACTTACAAGGCAATGAAATATCAGCCCACGATGTGGTTGATTGGGAGCTCAACAATAGTGATTTGATGTTTGGAGCGAATGCAGAGCCGAGCCTCAACAACAAAGTCCAGGCCGTTGGCTACATGTACAACCAAAAGTTAGAGTTAAATTCAGGCCCGTTCGAAAACGAAATTAGAGACATCGCTGAACGATACGACATCGATTACGAAGATTTTTTTCTACACTTTTCAGAAGACACCATCCTTGCAGAGCCTGACCCGACTCATGGTGAGAACACTCTATTAAACCGCAAGCCTATGCTCGTTGGTTATACCGAAGACGAAATGCACGCAGGTTTTGCCCTTTACCAACCCACACCTTGGGATACCGATGTCTTTGAACATTTCCAACAAGGGGGTGCGCTCTACATTTATCACTCTGAAAAGTTTGACCATTTAGAATTTGAATTTTCACGCTTTGCACAAGGAGGAAAATTTCGGATTGAATATCCATCTTCGATGAATGCTGAGAATCATGTGACCGATTGGTCTCAAATCGAAATAACGGAAGATGGCACCAAGAACATGACTCAGAACCAAGCGGTAAACTGGCTCTTACCCGCAGATTGGGTAAGAGCAAGCACTCATGATGGCAGTGGCCAAAGTTATGGTGGCGGCCAATTTTTTGGCTCATCTTTTGTCCGTGATGGTGGGCGTTTATACGTTGTTAGAGTGCGCTGGCAAGGCCGCGCAAATGATATTCGACCTCGTTTAAACCGTGTTCAACTCGGGGATAGCTTTCCGAACGTCGCTCCAAAAGACTTGTCATCAGCAGCAGTAAATAACCGCTCTCCCGATAAAACAACGCATTGGAGAAAAATTCTTGGTTTCGACCAGTCGGCCGATCTCAACAACGACAACTATTTATCTCCTGCTGAATACCAAAACCGAAGCAACAAGTCTGCCACAGCTCGATTTCGTTGGCAGTCCCGTGTTATTCCTTTTGGTCGAATGTGGGACCAAAATTCGTCATGGTCGCTAACCAATCTGGCTAATCCCGGGCTATTGATGGCAATGGGCAGTTATTATGGTCAACACTGGACAAAACTAGGACTCCGTGGCGCCTACAACGATGACACCAATAAGCTCTTAGGTAGCAATCAATTTGATATTTACTCTGGGGGAAACATCGCTGAGCTTGATGCTATCGCAGGCTCAACTGAAGCGGATGAACGCTATAAGCAAGAGTTCACCGCCTTTCTCAAACGATTGACTGCCGTTAATGACAAACCATTAATCGGGCTAAACATTGGAACGGCTAACCTCTATGGTCGAAATGGGCAAGCGCACCTTATCGATGCAGGAAACCTGTATTTCAGGGAGCACTATATATTTCCGTCAACGGGATTTAGCGGCTATGGCGGGCTATCGAAGTTTTGGGATAACTCAGCACTCGGCTATTCAGGGTCGAAGGTTATTCAACAAGCCACTACGCGCTATGGACGAGTGCAGTTCTTTGGAAACAACCAAGAGAATTGGCAACAAGACCAGTACTCAACTCTCGCTGTCTATTACCTCAACTACCACCCTGAACACAGCTATTTCAATCAATGGAACAACAGTTACGTGTATGGGAGCAACAACACCACAACAGATAACTTCTGGAAACCGGGCGTACCCAAAAACATGGCTTATAAGCCCACAGCATTGCTCGATATCCCTCTTGGAAAACCTTCAGGTGTGATTCCTTCGGGGTTTGAACCTACCTCATTGATGCTCTCAACTCGTACTCCACAATCTGAGGATTACACGATTGTTGGCAACACTTCGCAATCCCAGGTCACTCATCAAGACTTACCTAATGGCAAGGTTTCACTGCTACCGACTCATACCTATTTCCTTTATCAATCAGATAAGCAGGTTGTAGAAGGCGGCCCAGAAGACATGGTGATAGCCAGAGAGTTTGAGCATGGACGAGTTCTCTATCGCACCGATTTTTATGGGAAAAATGCTGACTTTTATGCTGCAGAGAAAATCTCGATTCGATTAGACCGACCAATGAAGCCCGTAAGTGCTGACGGCAGAGTGGGAGAGTATGTCGATGAAGTACAGATCGGTGGCTACCAAGGTTTGCTATTACTTTACTGACTCGGTTTAAACTCGAAATAGCAATCATAAAACAAAAAAACCTAGCGAGTGACCGCTAGGTTTCACACATAAAAACGAGTTAGTCTCTGCTTACTTCAGAGGATCATTATCAGGCAAAGCGTTGTGTATCCATAACGCTAGGCGCTTCTTAATATTTGCACCATCCAACTTACTGTCTGGTAACGGAGTGATTTGATTTACTTCAACAAGAAATAGATAAACAGCCTTAACCTTGATTGGTTGAGATGAGTTCGGCAAATCGAAACCTTGCAACTTTGCCATTTTAAAACCGACTTCTAGAGCCTTCTTAACCAGCTTATCTTCATTAATGATCTTCGCGGTTTTCGACATATCATCTCCATCATCTTCGTAGATTGAACCTTGAGTATACCAAACTGAATCTAAGACAAGATTACCGCGCTCTCAATTCGAACACTCTCTTTGATAAATGACATTAAACGAATTCAGCCCCTAAATAGATACCTGCCTAATTGACATGTACAGGGCGGAAATCAATACGCAAACGGTATCTTAACAAAACACTCAATAAGTGAGACCTTAAGCCCAGAAATCAAAACGGAGCGAATTTTAGCTTAATATCCAACAAAATACCGAATACTATATTTTCTTATAAAAATGATAAGCACTCTCTTTTCTATAGATAAACCACTGTTATTTAACTGATTTTATATAATGATGACTTAGTTCATATTTACAGTCACCTATAACGAAAACTTATTTACAAAACACTCATTAAGAAAATAGAATAAATCCACTAATTTTATACTGGTGTTAAAAATGCGTTACCTATGGGCTTCATTCTGTCATAAAAACCCTGTTCCCGGACGAATCGTTCATATCCTTGTTATGTTGATAGCGTTAGCTTCTATCGTCGTGCCACTGATTTCCAAAGATGCAACAACCATCATCGCCTCACTGTGTGTCGCGCTTGTATGCTTTGTACTGTTTGTGTTCTTTGCGCTAGCCGACAAAATGCGTTCAGGTATGCATTAATCAACCCTATATTCGCCAAGCATTCTCTTTTCTAAACATCATTATAAAATGCATGCGACCAAATACGGAAAAGCCCAAAGTTATTAGCTTTGGGCTTTTCTTCTATAGCGAAATCTTACATATTCCAAATAGCCTGTAGTTAGAAATTACAGCTATCAATCAGGCATCACCACAATACCCATGCTTTCAAGCAGTTGTTCTTGTTGCCACGCGACAATTTTGATTCCTGTTGTATCTACTTTGCGAGGATCTAACCCTTCTAATTCAGCATGGCATAAATTAGCACCTTGCATACTGAATTGCCCCCATACATCTTCCGAGAACACACCTCGGCTAAGATCAGACTCTTTCAGTGACGCGCCGTCAAGGTAAGTGCCTATCCAACGGTTCTCAAACAGCTCACACTTCTCTAAACAAGCTTGTTCAAAATTGGCGTATGACAGATTACAGCCCGTAATATACGCAGAGCAAAAATACATTCTATTGCTTACCTGGTTGGCAAAATTCGCACGAGTAAAGTTCGCCCCTTTCAGGTCACAATCACGTAACTCAATACCGTAGCAATTCGCGTTGCTAAAATTCGCCATCGCCAACTGACAGTTCTGAAAACTTGCATCACGCAAATCTGCAACATCGAAGTGGCATCCCTCAATATCGCCTTGTTCGATAAACTTACAGTTAATAAACGTTGCATCACGTAAGTTCGAACGTCTGAAATCACAACGGATAAACGTACAGGCTGTAAATGTAAGCTCTGATAAGTCTTGCTGAGCAAAATTGTGGTGATGATAAGTGCTGTTATTGGTGTCCATTTAGCCCCCTAAAGAAATTAAGCTAAGACTACCATTGCGATCTCAAGAAAACACCAAATTAAAAACCAACAAAAACAGCAACTAAAACACCCCGATTTGGTCATTTTAAGGCACCAAACAAGCTCTTTAAGGTTGTTATTTTCGTTTTATAGCATGCGCTTATCTTGAAAAAAGTTTTGTCGCTTAGAAGGGGTCATAGAGAAAAATCACTTTGACGAAACGAGTCAATTATTGACCGTGCCCTAACGCGCTAGACTGGACGGTTGGTATGTTGCTGGTTACACTGTTCCTCATTCTCAGCATAAAGAGTAAGAACAATGAAAGACATGCGACAAGCTATGCTCGATGCAGGGTTTAGCCTTATTAATGAACACGGTTTTGCTGGTGTTGGCCTGATGAAGATCATCAACCAAGCGGAAGGCACGAAGGGTTCTTTTTACCACTACTTTAAATCCAAAGAGCACTTTGGTGAGATCCTTCTTACTAACTACTTTGATGAGCATCTCGCTAAGCTAGACGACTTTTTAAGTGATGAGTCGCTTTCTCTTCGTGACCGCGTAAAAGCCTATTTCGAGTTTTGGTGTGCATCGAAACTGACTGAAGACTTCAATATCCAATGTCTTGTCGTAAAACTGGCGGGAGAAGTATCTGGGTCTGCTAACCCGTTGCAATCGACCATGGCAGAAGGCGCTGAAAAGATCATCCTGCGTATGGCAAAACTGTTTGAAGAAGGTAATGAGGCCGGTGATTTCACTATCGCAGAGCCCGAATCGCTGTCTCGAATGCTTTATGGCCTATGGCTAGGCTCAACGCTCATGGCCGCCATGCAGCGTAACCGTTCGATTCTAAACAACGCCATGGATGAAACTATTCTTGCCATGAGCTCGGCACAAGAATCGGCTGACTAGATATACCCGTTACCAAATACCAAATACCAAATATCAAATATCAAATATCAAATACCAAGAGGCTCGCACAATTTAGCGAGCCTTTTATCTAACTTTAAATCTAGATTGAATCCATTCACGCCTACTCCGTCACCCCAGACGAGACGGAATATTATTGACTTTGAGTAAGCCCTTAATAACCGGGTCGACATGCTTGAAGAAGCTTAGCCATCCTTCACAGAGATAATTTAACCCCGCCTCACCATCTTGGCTTTTGATGATGCGGTTTTTAGGGCACTCGCCATGGCATGCAAATTTAAACTCACAGGCTTGGCATTGTTTCGGCAGAGACTTTTGTTTGGCGAACCCAAAACGCTGCTGCTTTGGCGAGAAGGCTAAAGTTGAAAGTGCTTGTCCCTGAATATTACCCAGCTGAAATTCAGGAAAGACATAATGGTCACATGAATACACATCGCCATTGGGCTCAACCGCTAACCCTTTGCCGCAGATCTCACTCAAGGTACACATGGTGCTTTCTCTGCCCATCCATACGCCGACAAAATTTTCAAAGTACGGCACTAATACCCGACCAAAATCGTGCTCAAACCACTCATCAAAAATGGTAGTGAGGAATTGTCCCCATTGCGCAGAGTTAACACTCCAAGCTTCAACCTCGCCTGATACGGGAATGATCGCTTGTTGGTTGCTCAACCATTTATTGTTGGTGTGAGCTTCGCGCTTATCGACCACAGGAATAAACTGCAATTGCTTCGAACCCACTTCATCGCGTAGAAAGCGATAGACCTCTAGTGGATATTTACCTGTCACATCATTCACGCAGCTTAGGGTCGCGAACTCGACGTTATGTTGCTTCAAGTAGCGAATGCCACGCATTGTTTGAGAAAAAGTGCCTTTGCCTGCACGGTTAGTTCGGTAGTGATTATGTAAGTGCTCTGGGCCATCAATACTGACGCCAATGATAAAGTCATTCTTTTTGAAGAACTCACACCACGCATCATTCAGTAACGTGCCGTTGGTTTGAAGGTCATTGCTGATCTTACTGTAGCTAGGACAATATTTTTTCTGCAGCTCGACGACCTTTTGAAAGTACTCAATCCCCAACAAGGTAGGCTCTCCACCATGCCAAGAAAAGATGATTTCAGGCGTATTCTGCCCTTCTATATATTGCTTGATATAACGCTCTAACAGAACTTCATCCATCGTATATTGAGAGCCTTTTGGGTAATCAAGCAGCTGTTGTTTTTCTAAATAATAACAGTAGGTGCAACTGATATTACACACCGCCCCAATTGGTTTTGCTAACGCCTGAAGTTTGCTGTGTGCTTTGCCATTGAACTGCGGAACTGAACTCAAATTTGATAGCGATAATGTCGTCATGAAGAGTGCCTCGATGTAAAAGTTATTGTATTAGTTAAAACAATTCGTAATTCCTTTACACGGTGTTCATCGGCCAACCAAGCTTGATGGCATTAGGTTGGCCGAGTGGTTTTTTCCTCTATTTCACGTTTTCAAACGGGTTCCACGCTTCGTCAACCGGGACGATATTTTGCGCTTTTTCGTATTCTTGATATTCAGCGACCATTTCAAGGAACAGATCTGGCATTTCATTTCTCAAGTCATGTTGCTCAGCTGGATCTTTCTTGGTGTTGTATAAGTGCCACTCACTGTCACCGCCCATTCCCGTAGAAATTCGGATGATCTTATGATCACCTTTAAGCAGAATTCCGCTACCAAACAATTCAAATGGAATCGCATTGTTGGCACTGTGCACGTCTGCCGTTTCCCCTTTGAAGTAAGGCAACAAGCTCACACCACTCATCGGCGCTACTTCTCGACCTTGATATTCCGTTCCTGGATGCTCTACCTCTGCAATCTCAAGAATCGTGGCTGCAATGTCTTTCACTTGTGATAAGTCATCTGTTTGAGTTCCCGGCTGTAACGCATCTTCACCTTCTAGAAGCGCTTTGGCTGGCTTAACGATAAACGGCACACGGATACCGCCCTCTGCTGTGTAAGCTTTGTACCAAGATAGGCCACCGGTTGAAGCGCTTGCCCACTCAGGGCCAAGTGACACACTGGAGTTCGCCTTGCCCAAGTTTTCAGTCGAATTATCAAAATGATGAGCAGTCCACGTTCGGATCAAATCACTGATATTTTCACCGGTAATATCCGCCGCTTCTGGGCCGTTATCCGCTAGGTACATGATGTAAGTATTATCGTATTCCCCGATTTCTTTCAGGTGATCGACTATCTGACCGACTTGTTGGTCCTGCATTTCCATCATGCCCATCGCGACAGCCATTTTCTTTCCGTACCACTTTTGTTCTTTCTCAGAGAGCGAGTCCCAAGGTCGGCTTAATGCGTTACGATCTGAAATATCGGCGTCTTTTGGAATCACACCCATCTCTTTCATGCGTTGGAAACGATCTTCTCGAACCGAGTCCCAACCATGTTCAACGTAGTAATCGACTTTATCTTGATAGGCAGACTCAGGCGCTTGCAGTGGCAGGTGAATACCGGTGAATGGGACGTAAGCGAAGAAAGGCTTACCGTCGTCTTTTTTGCTGTCGATCATCTTGATGATCTCGTTGGTGTAAACTTGGTCTGAATACTCGCCTTTGTACTTGTCCTCAACCACTTCACCGTTGCGGTAAGTTGGCTCAACCTCAACACCGGGAATATCGCCTTTTTGCAGCGCATCCGCTGTCGCAGCGTTTTTGGCTGGGAACATCATATCTCGGTTAAAGTGATTCGAACCGCCCGCTAAAATACCGTAACTCTCACCAAAACCTCGATCATCAGGTAGGAAGCCATCCTCGTGCCCCAAATGCCATTTACCAGAGAGGTAAGTGTTATAGCCGCTCTCTTCAAGCAACGTGGCGACCGTAACCCCTTTCTTGGTGAGGTAACCTTCATAACCCGGCTTGCCAATCGCACCCGGATAGACAGCATAGTCGAAGGTGCCTAGCCCAACCTCGTGGCTATTTGCTCCGGTTAACATCATAGAGCGCGTTACCGATGAAGTTGGTGACGCGTGAAAATTAGTAAACTTAACCCCCTCTTCAGCCAGCGCCATCAGGTTTGGGGTATCCGCTTCTGATCCATAAGGCTGTGTATCGGCAAAGCCCACATCATCGCCAACAATAACAACAATATTCGGTTTTTCTGATTCAGCCGCAAGAGCAGCACTGCTTGCCGCGGTCATTGCAGTGAAGACTAAAGATTTCTTGAATGTCTGCATAAGACGTTCTCCAATTTCTGTGATTAACTTTTCAGTAATTAACTTTTCTGCGAGTAACTTTTTCTGTGATTAACTTTTTCTGAGGTTAACTTTTTCTGAGGTTAACCTTTCTGTGATTAACCTGAGTTAGGATTTGAATTAATGCGCGGCTTGCGACATCCAATGTAATAAGTCGAGCGCAGGGTCATACTCTTGAGCTGCTGCCATGCCAATCCAGGTGACAGCTTCCGCTTGGCTGGCTTGAACGCCACTTCCAGAGATATACATCAACCCAAGCTGTGTTTGAGCTTCAGGGCTACCGTTATTGGCTGCGGTGACAAACCACTCCGCGGCTTTTTCGTCATCCTGTTCTACGCCCTCTCCACTCAGATATAAGTAAGCGACAGAGAGCTGGGCTTCCAATTGCCCTTGATAAGCCTCATCCAACAGTTGCACGACGTCTTGATGCTGCTGCGATTGATCCATGGTGGCTTCATTCTCAAAGCTCTCGCTTCCAAAGCTTGCCTTGGCAAAAAACAGAACAACCAAAACACCCGCCCAAATCACGGTAGTTAAACGTTTATTGAGCATTTATTTCCTCCTCGGGAATAAAGGTCTCGACGTCCCTGTTGAATGAATTAGGTGAAAAGTAGGAATGGCGCGATGATGCACAAGCTTGATAGCAATACGTTTTCGATTTTCATAATTGGCTCTCGAGTAATGATTGTTGAATGAATCAGGGACTGAATCATCGACTGAATTAAATGGTCATAACATTCAGTCGATTAAGACAGAGACTTAAATCGCTTTCTCTATGATGGTTTCAATCGTCTGTTTCGAGATTGGGTAGAACTGAAAACAGATGTCTTTTTCAATCGCTTCTGCAATGTTGCTCTTCTCTTGCTCATCAAACTTCCAGCTGCTGAAACGCTTCATCGCACCGACACCGGTTTGGAAGTTATTTAAGAAATCCAACACGCGTAGGTAAATCATTTCATCGGTTCCCGTGCTGTCGACAGAGAATGCTTGAGCTAACTTCGCCGCATTCGGCATATAGAATTCCGGCAACGCTTCAATCACAACCGGCATCAGTACCGTGTTGGCATCACCATGTGGAATGTGGCTAATCGCACCAAAAGCGTGAGCACAGTTATGAATCGGAATGCCGCCCAAAGACGAATAGAAAGCAGAGATCGCTATGGTACTTGCTTGAAGAAGGTTGCCACGTGCCGTTAGGTTTTCTGGCTCTTTAAGTGCCAAGGGTAAGTTTTCAACAATCAGTTTTGCAGCCTGAGTGCCATAAGCATCGGTGAACGCATTACTCATTGGAGAAACAATCGCTTCAACAGCGTGTGTTAGCGCATCCATGGCGGTAGAACGAGTCAGGTGAGCAGGCAGCTTAGTGGTCACCGTTGGATCAAGGATTGCGATATCGGCTTCCAATCCCGATGCGACTAGGCTTGCCTTAATGTTTTCATGTTCGTTGTAAAAAACAGCAATCGGAGAGGCTTCTGCGCCCGTGCCAGCCGTTGTCGGAACCGCAATGTGTGGCACTCGAATGTCTTCATTGTTTGGCCACACATCCATATGACCGCCGCCCGCAATCACCGTACGGATATCATCTATCTGCTTATGGAATGCGTATTTCACACCTTTAGAAGTATCAATCACGCTGCCGCCGCCAACAGACAAAATCGCATCAGCATTGACGCTGTTTGCAAACTCAATGGCAGCGTTGATGTTGTCGCAAGTCGCGTCTGGCGCGATATCGGTGTACACACCAACAAGCTGAACCGCTTGTTCATTGCCTGGCTGGTTCACCTTTTCGTTTACAAACAACGCCGAGAACTGCTCAACAAAACCAAGAGACTCCAAGCCTTTATCAGAAAAGAGCACGACTCTTTGCGCACCTAAGCGACCAAAAAGAGAAGGGATATTTTCAATGCCATTCTCTTGAGCATGAACAATGGTTTTAAGTTGAAAGTTAAAATTATTGGTTGTCATGGTATTTACCTCATTTCTAGTTGATGACTAAACAATAACCAATACAAACCGGTCGGTCTAGAGCGTTAATGTCAAAGATATGTCAATTAAGATCTTTATGGATCATTGCCCCAAAACGAAAAAAGCCCGCAAATGCGGGCTGTAATCATAAGTAAGCTATTGATCATTAAAGAAGTGTCATTGACTCACCCTGAGCAACTCACAAACGGTTAACGATTAACGAAGGTGAGCTGGGACCTTACTCTTATCTCTAGTGAGGTAGTAGTACAGATAAACCAAAGAATAAACGGTCACAAATCCATCGAGCGCAAACACGCCGCTCCAGCCATAGAACCACTCATAATCGTTGATACACACGTTGTATAAGAAGATGCCAACAAACATCGACTTCTCAAATGCGCTGTAAATCATGGTTGAGGTACGCAGCGATTTGTACTTCGCCGAGAACATCAACAACACACCAATACAGCCAACCACCACACCCCAGTGTTGATAAGTACCGAGCAAATACTCTTTGTTTTCCATCATGGTATCGTTGTACGAGAACAGCGTCTGCATACTCCAATCTGGCGCTAGGAAAGTGGAAAAAGCCGTCGCCGTTAAGAAACCTGTAATCATCAAATACGATTTGATCGTACGTTCAAAAAAACGTTCCAACATAAAAGTAACCTCTTAAAATAATTTCGTGAAAATAACTTTTTGAAAAATAAACAGTGTCATACCAACAGTGATTTACTGGCCAAGCATGCCCATCACTGCTGTTTTTAATTCGTTGTCTTCTTTTGAAAACAGATGCTTAACTCGATGATCTAAACCCGTTTCCAAGACTGTTTTGGCGTGGGAGAAAGTCAGGAAACCTTCTTTACCGTGATAGTTGCCTTGACCTGATTCACCAATGCCACCAAACGGCGCGTCATCAACCGCTAAATGAAAAACACAGTCATTAATACACATACCACCGGAGTGAACTTGGTGCTTAACCTGAGCCTGTAAACTCAAATCAAAGCTCATCAGGTAGAGTGCTAACGGCCTTGGTTTGCTATTGATGACTTGGAACGCCTCTTCGACATTGCGATACGTAATCAAAGGTAATAATGGGCCGAAAATTTCTTCGTTCATCACTTTGGATGACAGGCTTGGTTCAACGATCAAATGTGTCACCAATCGATGAGTATCTAAGTCCATCGCTTCGTCATGGCAAGCAACGATTCGTGTCCCAGCTTGCTGCTCTTCATTCAACAGACCAACAATACGATCACATTGGCGAGGGTTAATGAGCGAGGTTAAACCCTCAGAGTAGATCCCTTCATCAAACAGCTGTTGGTATTGTTTTTTGTACTCCAGAATGAAGGCTTCGAGCTTATCTTCAGGGAGTAGCACGTAATCTGGAGCGACACATACTTGGCCGTTGTTTAAGCTTTTACCATAAATAATTCGCTCTACCGCAATATCGATCGGCATGTCTTCTGCCACGATAACCGGCGACTTTCCACCCAGCTCTAGCGTGACTGGGGTTAGCGTATCAGCCGCTGACTTCATCACTTGGCGACCCACTTGGGTTGACCCTGTAAACAGAAGATGATCAAACGGCAACGCCGAAAATGCGGCTGCGATTTCTACCTCACCTTCAACCAAGCACACCTCATCGGCATGGAAAACTTCCGCCAATAGCGCTGTTAATACTTGGTTCGTCGCTGGGGTAAATTCGCTCATCTTGATCATGGCGCGGTTGCCCGCAGCCAACGCTGAAATAAGCGGGCCGACGGATAACATGATCGGAAAGTTCCACGGAGCAATGATCCCGACAACGCCTTTGGGTTGATAAACCACTTCAACACGAGAGGTTGAAAGCAAAGGGCCGGAATGACGAATCGAAGATGTCGACCAATGAGGTAAACACTCAATGCTGTGATCAATATTGCCGATGCAAGGCAATATGTCAGCCATCAAAGTGTCTTGTCGACTGCGGTGACCATAGTCCTCACTCACGGCTGAACACAAACGATCTGTGTAATCGATAAGCGCAGATTTAAGTGCAAGCAACTGCTCAATTCTCACCGATACCGCTGGCATCGGGTTCTGTGCAAAAGCTCCCTGCATGTTGTTCAACGTCATGGTCATTTGTGTTGGCGTCAATTCGTATTTCATACATCACCTCGTGGTTAAGATGAGCACACAATAATACAAAGCAGACCGGTCGGTCTATACTTTTATTGTCAGAGAATCGTCAATGCATTTTTGAATACAAATAAATAGGGTGGTTACAACGTAGGGTTAAAACCCAGGGCGATTTAAAATAGGAGGGTGTAACGAACAGGCGGTATAACGAGAAATCTCACATGGTGAGATCAAAAATGGCCGCTTAATGCGACCATTTAATAACTCTTTAAGTTTTTGTTTTAAATAGACAATTTAAAACAAACGTTAGCTTTTGGCTACGTTTGCAATGCCTTCAAGCTGAAGCACTGGAGCAGCGTCGATGTCTTCTGCGTTCATCATTGCTGATACACGCTGCATCGAAGAAAGCAGTAAGCTTTGCTCCCACGTCTCTAGATTTTGGAATTTTTTAACGAAGTTATCTTGCAGCGGCGGTGGCGCATTGTTTAGCAACTCTTGACCTTTTTCAGTCAGGTTCGCGTGTACTTTACGGCGGTCCGATGAACTGCGTATTCGTTGTACATAGCCATTTAACTCAAGACGGTCGATGATCGTCGTCGTCGTTGCTTGGCTTACATTGGTCTGATTAGACAATTCTTTGATTGTCACATTACCCATTTCTTGGATTGCTCTCATTAAGATTAATTGAGGGCCAGTCAAACCATACTCTTTACTCAGCTTCTTCGAGTGTAAATCGATAGCGCGAATAATTTGGCGAATAGCGACCAGGATTTCGTCATGTTTGTCCAAGATGCAGACCTTTGTACTAATATACTGTGAATGGTTTTACAGCGTCGAAGCGATGAAATGTCTCGAGTGATTACGTCACGCGCGCTCGAATTACACTGTAAATTGATAAATTACTTCATTGATTTTTCCGCATTGTACTGATGTTCATACTATTCTCAATCTTTTCTATACCACTAAACTTGCGTGGTACGGCACTTTTGCTTAATGAAGAGGGAATGAAAGCTTCAATGAAGACAAAAATAATGAACCAGAGAATACAAACTCAAAGAATAATATATTTTAATAATCATAGAGGTAGAGAGATTTAATCCTCTCCACCCAATAAAAAACCAGCCTCAATAGCTAAGCTGAAAAACGAAATTTTACGCAGCGGTATTCATCTGAAAGTTACCCGTTAGCGCGTTGTAAAACTCGCTGTTATCCAAAATCCCTACCAATTGATTATTTTCAACCAACAGAATTGGGTGGTTACTGATCTGCTTAAGCTTAATCGCATCACGCATACCAATCTCCGGGCTTGTCACTACCACACTCGACGCGTTAATCGCGGTTAGGTCGTCAGACTCGCTCCACTCAACAAGCGCCAAAGTAGATTCACCTTTCACTGATAAAGCACCTTCACTCTGTTCAATCCAAAGATCTTTAGAATCGCAGATCTTCCAGCTTTCATTCTCTTGCGTCAGTGAATCAAGAGGCTGCATTAAAGAGCGACCTTTAAGCACATTCAATGGATTGGTGTGAGCAACGAAGTCTTTTACGTATTCGGTTTTTGGCGTCAGTACGATCTCTTCAGGCTTACCGTGTTGAATCAGTTTTCCTGACTCCATGATCGCAATGTTATTACCAATCTTCAGTGCTTCATCTAGGTCGTGACTCACGAACAGAATCGTTTTGTTGAGTTTGTTTTGCAGCGTGATCAGTTCATCTTGCAGCTGAGCACGAATCAGTGGATCAAGCGCCGAAAACGGTTCATCCATCAACAGAATGTCGGTGTCCATTGCAAACGCACGCGCCAAACCAACACGTTGCTGCATACCGCCAGAAAGCTCATGCGGATACTTGGTTTCCCACTCTGCCAAACCCACCATTTCAAGTTGTTCACGCGCTTTAGCACGACGAACATCTTTGGCTACGCCTTGCATTTCTAGACCAAACGCCACGTTATCTAACACGTTTAACCAAGGCATTAGGGCAAATTTTTGGAACACCATAGAAACGCGGTGAGTACGAAGATGACGCAAGGTCGCTTCGTCGCACTGTTCACCTAAATCAACCTGCTTGTCTCCATCTTTGATCGCCAATGAGCCACGGCTGATCTCATTCAGGCCGTTAACTGCGCGAAGCAAAGATGATTTACCAGAACCAGACAAACCCATCAACACACAGATCTCGCCTTCTTCAACCGTCAGCGACACATTATCTACGCCAACCACTTGACCAGTTTCATCAATGATCTCTTGGCGAGTTTTACCTTGGTCGAGTAGCTCAAGCGCTTGTTTCGATTTATTACCAAACACAACATCGAGATTCTTAATGGTAATCGCGTCCATTGTCTTTTTTTCCTGAGAGTTAGACATGATTAAGCTTCCTTCTGGTTTGGTGTTTTGCACAAGCGATCAAGAATGATAGCGACTAATACAATCGCCAACCCGGCTTCAAAACCTTGTGAGATGTTCACTGTATTCAATGCACGAACAACAGGTTTACCAAGTCCGTCTGCACCGACAAGAGCGGCGATAACCACCATCGAAAGCGACAACATAATACATTGGGTTACACCCGCCATGATGCTTGGTAAAGCCGCCGGTAATTCGACCTTCATCAGCAATTTCAGACGGCTGGCACCAAACGCTTTACCCGCTTCAATCAACTCTTCAGGCACTTTCGTTACCCCTAAGTAGGTTAAACGAATCGGTGCAGCTATCGCGAAAATAATGGTCGAGATTAAGCCAGGAACAATACCCAAGCCGAATAGAACCAGAGTTGGAATCAGATAAACGAAAGTTGGGACTGTCTGCATCAAATCAAGGATTGGACGCAAAACTGTATAGAGCCAAGGACGGTGAGCAGCCATGATGCCAACCGGTACGCCAATTAATACGGAAATCGTTGTCGCCGCAAAGACGAGAACAAAGGTTTCCAGCATTTCTTGCCAATAGCCGAGGTTAAGAATAGTCAGCAGCGCTGCGACCACAAAGATCACTAGCGAAGGTTTACGGTGTAAGTACCATGCAATCGCAGCAGTCATCACGATTGGCAGTGCAGGCGGCATCCACTTAAATACATCGACTAAAAACATAATGATAGTTTCTAGAAAAATCGAAATAGCGTCAAAGAGTCCTGCTGCATTGATTGTTAGCCAATCAACACCCGCTTCCATCCATTGACCAACAGGGATTTTGTTTTCCGTAATAAAATTCACAATATTGCCTTTTATTATGGGTGGGCTACTTCAAACCAATAGACAATTGGCAAGCCCACCTTTTTTATTTATAGAGCTTTGATAAATAGAACGATAGGTAGGTAAAACTAAGCTTTAACTTGTTTTAGGTATTCAGTAACCGCTTGAGTCGCTGATTCACCTTTATGCGTTTTTACGTTGTCTAACCAAGCTTCAACTTGTTGAGGGTTATTGTTCAACCATTGTTGAGCCGCTTTTTCTGGCTTCACTTTTTGGTTAAGAATCTCTTCCATCAACTGGTTTTCCATCTCTAGTGTGAACTCTAGGTTTTGCAGAAGTTGACCGACGTTTGCACATTCAGACAGGTAGTTTGAACGAACATTGGTGTAAACATTCGCGCCGCCGTAGTTAGGGCCGAAGAAGTCGTCACCACCTGATAGGTATTCCATCTCAACATTGCTGTTCATTGGGTGCGGCGCCCAACCTAGATAAACGATCCACTGGCTACGACGAGCAGCGCGAGATACTTGCGACACCATGCCCGCTTCGCTTGATTCCACTAGGCTGAAATCTTTCAAGCCAAACGCGTCTGAATCAATCATTGATTGTATTAGGCGGTTACCGTCGTTACCCGGCTCGATGCCATAGATGCGGTCTTTAAATTTGTCGGCATGTTTTGCTAGGTCGGCGAAGCTTTTTACACCTGAGTCGTACACGTATTTTGGTACGGCTAGCGTGTATTTTGCGCCTTCAAGGTTGGCACGAACGGTTTCAACCGTGCCCTCTTCACGGTACTTAGCAATATCGCCTTCCATGGTTGGCATCCAGTTGCCTAGGAATACGTCAATATCGCCGTTCGCCATTGAAGAGTATGTCACCGGTACTGAAAGTAGGTCGGTTTTGGTTTTGTAACCAAGGCCTTTTAATAGTTCAGAAGTAACGGCGGTTGTTGCGGTAATGTCAGTCCAGCCTACATCAGCGAAGCGGACGTTTTCACATTGCTGTGGTTCAATAGAAGCGTTAGCACCAAATGCAAATGAACTGATGGCTAATGTTGCTAATACCTTTTTTGTAGCGGTTTGTTTATGTTGAGTCGTCATAATGATTCCTTTTTATCTTTCCTTTTTCTGCCCTAACTCATACTAATCAGGGCAGTTTTGCTGACTTTTGACTAATTTTGGTTGTTACTTTTTATTATTTTTATCTCAATAACAGAGGCTTACGCTTCTCTTACTGGTTTATTGATTCTTTGCTTCTCTTGCCATTCAGGTGCAATCCACACTGGAACGTCCTGCTCTTTGAGCATTGGCTTACCCAAAATCAAATCGGAAGCACGCTCAGCCACCATAATGGTCGGGGCGTTCAAGTTTCCGTTCGGAATAACAGGGAAAACAGATGAGTCAACAACGCGCAGATTATCAATGCCGCGAACGCGACACTCTTCATCAAGCACTGCCATTGGATCATCATCAGCGCCCATTTTGCAGCCACATGAAGGGTGGTACGCACTTTCCACGTTCTGTTTAACCCATTCGTCGATTGCTTCATCGGAAGTCACACTTAGACCCGGCTGAATCTCTTCACCTCGGTAAGCATCCATTGCTGGTTGAGACAAAATCTCACGCGTTAGACGAATACAATCGCGCCAATCTTGGCGGTCTTGCTCAGTCGAGATGTAGTTGAAAATGATCTCTGGCTTGGCATGCGGATCAGCAGAAGTGATCGCAACCGTACCGCGACTTTCTGGCTTATTAGGCCCAACGTGTACTTGGAAACCGTGACCATCAAAGGCCGCTTGTCCGTCGTAACGCATCGCTGCTGGCAGGAAGTGATATTGAATGTTTGGCCACTTCAATCCTTTACGAGAGCGAATGAACGCACACGATTCAAAGTGGTTAGTAGCACCCAGACCTTTGCGAGTCAGAATCCATTCCGCGCCAATCATGCCTTTGCTCACCAAGCCAAGCTTGCTGTTGAGTGTGATCGGTTCGTTGCAGTGATATTGGAAGTACACTTCTAGGTGATCTTGAAGGTTTTCACCGACACCGCTTAGTTCGTGTTTAACTTCAACGCCGGCCTTTTCAAGCACGGCTTTCGGGCCGATACCAGAAAGCTGCAGCAGTTGAACCGAGCCAATAGAACCCGCAGAAGAGATCACTTCTTTGTTCGCCACAGCCACCTGGGTATTGCCTGACTTTTCAAACTCGACACCAACCGCTTTCAAGCCCGATTGGCCATTTGAGTCTTGTGCTTCAAGTAGGAAACGACGCGCCACGATGCCTTTCTTTAAGGTCAGGTTTGAACGCTTCAATGCACGGCGTAGATAAGCGTTAGAGGTTGAGGCTCTAACACCCTTGTCTACCGTCATGTGCATGGTGCCGAAGCCTTCTTGCTGGTAGCCGTTATAATCGTTGGTTTCTGGATAACCGGCGTCTTTACCTGCATCGATGAACGCTTGGTAAAGCGGGTTGAGCTCCATATCGTTACCGTTACAAGTGCCGACAGGGCCATTGTCGCCACGGTATTCATCACCGCCTTTGTTCCATGATTCAGCACGGCGGAAATAAGGTAAGCATGCTTGGTAGTTCCAACCCGCTGCGCCCTCTTCTTCCCATTGGTCAAAATCACACGCGTGGCCACGAACATAAACCATGCCGTTAATTGATGAGCTGCCGCCTAACACTTTGCCACGTGGGCAGTGCAGTTCGCGTCCATCAAGGCCCGGTTCTTGCTCTGTTTCAAATTGCCAAGCGTACTTTTCAGTATTCATTGGGTAAGAAAGCGCGGTTGGCATCTGGATAAAAATACTCTTATCCGTGCCACCAGCTTCCAGTAATAAAACGCTATGTTCACCGCTTTCCGTTAGCCTATCCGCTAACACACAGCCGGCCGAACCCGCGCCGACGATAATATAATCGTAGCGTTGTTCCATGTTTTGATTTCCCTGAGATGAGTCAGTAGGGCTAGCTCTGTTAAGCTAACCCATAAAATTGAGTGTTACGCGTTAGGCATAAGGGCAGGCGTAGTCGCCAAGTTCAATAAGAATGCTCTTAGTCTGCGTATAGTGAAGTAGGGTTTCTGGTCCATTTTCACGGCCAACACCCGAAAGCTTGTAACCCCCAACTGGCATTTCTGCTGGTGAGTCGCCCCACGTATTAACCCAACAAATACCTGCCTGCATTTGATGAATAACACGGTGCGCACGAGAAAGGTTTTGCGTGAACACACCAGCCGCAAGGCCATATTTGGTGTCGTTAGCGCGGCGAATCACATCGTCTTCGTCCGTAAACTTCAACACTGACATCACAGGGCCGAAAATTTCTTGCTGAACGTGAGGCATGTTGTCTTCGCAATCCACAAACACGGTTGGGATAACAAAGTTGCCGTTTTCGAGGCCGTTATCTGTCACTTGATAGCCGCCCGTCAGCAGGGTTGCACCCGACTGTTTTGCTAGCTCAATTGCTTCAAGGACTTTTGAAAGGTGTTCTTTAGAAATCAACGCGCCGATCTGAGTCTCCATGTCCATTGGGTTACCAATGATCAGCTTCTCAGTGCGTGTTTTAAGTTGATCGATGAATGCGTTGTAGATATTTTTGTGTACATAAACACGGGTACCGTTAGTACACACTTCGCCTTGAGTGTAGAAGTTTGCGACCATCGAAGCCGAAACTGCATCATCCAATTTCGCATCATCAAACACGATCATTGGTGACTTGCCGCCAAGTTCCATGGTGACTGATTTCAGTGTCTTAGCGCTATCCGACATTACCGCTTTACCGGTACCGGTTTCGCCCGTGAACGATACTTTCGCGATATCTGGGTGCGCCGTTAGCATTTGACCTACTCGGTAATCGCCCTGAACCACGTTAAACACGCCATCAGGAAGACCAGCTTCAGTAAAGATCTCTGCAAGCTTTAGAGCTGTGAGCGGCGTCTCTTCTGAAGGCTTGAAAATCATCGCATTACCCGCAGCGAGTGCTGGAGCCGATTTCCACATCGCAATTTGGATAGGGTAGTTCCACGCGCCGATGCCCGCACAGATACCTAGCGGTTCGCGGCGTGTGTAGAAAAATTGAGATTCACTCAGCGGCTGTTGGTCGCCTTGTAGCGTTGGTGCCAAGCCAGCAAAGTATTCAATAACATCAGCACCAGACGCCACATCCACTTCAATTGCTTCTTGCAGCGGCTTGCCCGTATCAACAACCTCAAGGTTTGCAAGGTCATTATTTCGAGCTCTAAGTATTTCCACTGCCTTCAAAAGAATGCGGCTGCGTTCCACAGCGGTCATTGCAGACCATACCGCAAATCCGCGTTTCGCAGATTCAATAGCACTGTCGACATCCGCTGAAGATGCTTGGCCTAGCGTCGCGATAGGTTCACCGTTGGCAGGGTTAATGCTATCAAAGGTTTCACCAGAGGTTGCTTTAACCGCTGCGCCATCGATGTATAACGAGTTCATTTCCATTTGAGATTCTGACTTAATTATTGTTATTAGACTCTACTGGTCTATATGTGAGTATTGGGTGCGAATAGTGGTCGTTCTAGCTCTTGCTCTTGCTCTAGGTCTAGCTCAAGGTCTAACGCTACCACTGCGATCTATTTGCTGTGACACGAATAGAACGTAAGTTGTTTATCTAGATAATCATTGATAATGGCACGCGCCTTTTGAGCATCGATACCATCTGGGTTTAGTGTGCCTCTCAGCCATAAACCATCAATCAGAGACGCAATCCCGTGAGCAACGAGATCCGCTTGTTCATGATTCAAAATACCTTTCAACTCAAGACGTAAGTGTGAAATCAAACGTTTTTCATTCACACGCTGCAGTCTTTTCAGCTGTTCGTCATGCATTGAATATGACCAAAATGCCAACCACGCCTTCGCGACCTTATTTTCTGCTTGGTAACCTTCGAAGTTACCATCGATGATCGCGTTGATTCTCTGTTGGTGAGCATCAACAGGAAGCGCTTTTAGTGAAGTCGTGATGGTATTAGAAAGTTGGCGAAGGATTTCACGCATGGTCTCTTCGAGCAGCCCATGCTTCCCGCCAAAATAGTGATTAATAATGCCAGTGGAGACTCCCGCTTCTTTGCTGATCAACGCAATACTCGCGGCATGCAAACCCACTCGATCAATCACCGTCATGGTGGCTTGAACAAGCTGTGGTTTACGTATATCAGGCATCCCAACCTTCGGCATTTCTCAGTCCTTTTATTTTATATTGAACGTTCAGTTAAATATAAAATGACAGAAATTTAGTTAGGGTTCAAATGATTATTTAAAACAAACTCGTAACAACACAACATTCAAAACAACAAAAATCATTATGGAACAACAACTTAAATATCATTTAGAGCACTAACGAAAACAATTAAAGATTTGAGGTGTGATAGTTATTGGTCAAATGTTTTTGCTTAGAAAGTTCAAGAATCAATCAGTGAGAGTCCTTGTAGAAACTTTTTGGGGAGGGAGTGGAAAGGAAGTATCAAGGAATTTTCATACTGAAATTTAAGACAAGGAAATCCACAATCAACACAGGTAACGAATCAAAAAATGAACAAAAAAGGTTGGCGACAACAGCGTCATCACCAACCTTCTCAGTCGTTTCTAATGTTATTGCAAGCCTAAGCTACTCAATGCGTGTGATGAAACCGTATTTATCTGACTCAGCCTTAGTCACCCAGTGTTCGCCAGAAGCCGGAGCAGAATCCAACGTGAAGATATAGAAGTCGATTCCTTTGTCTCCCATTACCTTTTTAAAGTAGGTCGCTTGCTTGCGATGGCTTTCGTTCGTGTATGGGAAGTCTTTGGCTGTTTTATCATCCTCAGCCCAACTGTGCACACCAACCTGCTTATTAAGCTCAATGGCTTTAGTGGTATCTGCTCGTTGCAAAACTCGTGGGTTACCCGCAGCGAAAAGATCCGTGCCGCCAGAGAACACCGACCCCGTAGGCGTTACGATCGTCGTCATGTTGTTACTGTGGATCATGCGACCGGTGTACATATTGATATCATCGTCGGCACTTCCACCAATATGGTTGGTAAACTTCAACGTCATCTCACTGCCTTGATACAATTTCACGATATCAAAAAGCTGAGAATAGGTTGATGCGCCTAGAGTGGAAGTAATGCGATCAACAGCGCCAGTCTCGTTGAGCACATCACGGTAAAAAGCGTTGAAAGCAAACGAGGTGGTTATCGTTACCTTGTTCCCACTTTTAGTGTTACTCAGAATGGTAGACCCAAGGCTAGTCACGTATTGAACCAGTTCATTGTGATACTCAAGCTCGACGGGCTTATGAGTATTCGTCGTCGTGTTAATTAACGTGGTGTCATTGCCGATTGAGCGTTGAGCCGCACCACAATCAAACACGTCCAAACCCTTGCTCTCTGTGTAGATACCGCAGCTATCAAATCCTGCATCAGGGAGGTACAGATCCACACTTTGACCTAAACTATCCGCAAGCCTAACCACTTTTTGCTTATCACTAATATCTTCCGCAAACAGAACGATTTCATACTGCACACCGTTGTAATCAAGTTTTATGGATTCTTGGACCTCTTGTCGCTCTTTATACAACTCACCCAGTTTCGCTGATGAAAATACGTAATCCGCTTGAGGTTTTGCTTGCACTTTGGTGGCAGCTTTACCTGAGTTAGAGCTTGAATTACAGCCCGCTAACAGAATCAAAGGTAACGCCAGTAATGCATTTCTATAGTCGTTCATACCGTTATTCCCAAAATGTTTGATGAGAAAATTCTATTGTTTAGCGCTGAATTTATCTGTCGTGGAAATGTATGAGAATGTCGAGCCTATTTGAACGATGTTTTTTATTTTCCTATAAATGCCAATTCATCATTGAACTAACTTATAAAGTGTTTAATCATTCGCTTTAGGTATTTGGCGAAGCATCTGAACTTATATGCAATAGCGTATAATCGTAATGGTTCATCACGACGAAGACTCGCTCACCTAATCTCAATAAGTGAAACGCACGACAAGGCTGATAATGGAATGACAAAACCTAAAATGATCATCGTGGAAGACGATTTGAAACTTCAGAAAATGTTGCAGGACTACTTCGTCGCGCAAGATTTTGATGTCACGGTGTTGGACGATGGCAGTGATGCCGCACACACCATCCTCACGGAGCAACCTGACATCGTACTGCTGGATTTGATGCTTCCTGTAACTGATGGACTTACAATCTGCCGACAGACGCGTACGCACTATAAAGGTAAAATCTTGATGCTCACTGCTAGCGATGACGACTTTGACCACGTCGCTGGTTTAGAGACAGGGGCTGATGACTATGTCACCAAGCCAATCAAACCAAGAGTTCTGCTGGCCAGAGTTCGTTCGCTATTACGCCGCCAAGACACCAATACCGCTTCAGTCGATGACTCAGACACCCTTCAGTTCGATCAACTCGTTCTGAAAAACACTTATAAGAAGTGTGAACTTTCAGGTGCGGTTTTATCACTCACTGACAGCGAGTTTGACCTACTTTGGTTATTGGCAAGCAACCCAGACACGCCGTTATCTCGTGACTACTTGACGCAAACATTGCGCGGGATTGAGTACGACGGAATAGACCGGACGATTGACAACAAGGTTGTACGTCTAAGAAAGATTTTGGGCGACGACCACACACCAGCAGAGAAAATTCAGACCATTCGCGGGAAGGGTTACTTATTTGTTTCGACCGCCTGGCGTTAACCTCGCTCAATACGAGCGTAATAAAAGAGAGCGATTATGCGACGTATCTTTTTGGAGTCCTTAATAGGGCTGTTAGTTTGCTTTATGGCCGGCCTTGTCGCCTACGAGATTAGCGTCTATCAGCTCAATACCGACTACGAATACGTACTGGAAGATTACGAAGCGGCTGCCCACCAGCAATTGATCGAGAACATCGCTAAAAATCAAGGCCTTGAAGCGGCTCATCAAGCGATAAACCAGTTTGTAGAAACCACACGAAATAAATTGGTTACATTCAGCCCAGACGATGAAATACCCAGCCCCGTTTCAGAGTTCTTCAGCACGAATCCGAATACCTTTGTTTTTCACGATGATGAACGGGACCTATGGTTTCGCTTAGCAAGCAGTGACAATACCTATCACTACCTCCCCAACAGTGAAGCGTTCGTTAGGCAAAAAATAGAGTTGGAGGATGACCTCATTTGGTTGTTCTTTTTAGCGAGCTTTATCTTATATGGCTTATGTCATCTATTTATTATCTTCCGCCGAGTTAAAAAGCTTGAGGCTGCCACTCTGCGTTTTGCTGAAGGGGATCTCTCGACACGAGCCGAGACTTCAAGTGGTATTGCGATTGGTTCATTGAACAAATCCTTCAACCTAATGGCCGATCGAATTCATCGCTTAGTAGAAAGTAATCGCTCACTCACTAATGCTGTCGCTCATGAACTGCGCACGCCAATATTCCGTATTCAGTGGCAAGCTGAAATGTTGAAAGACACCCAACTAAACGCAGAGCAAGAGAGCACGATTGAGAGCATTGTCGAAGACACGGAAGAGATGGAAAAGATGGTCGATGAACTATTGTATTACGCCAAACTCGGTAGCACTGACCTAGAAAACTTACAACAACCATTAGAGATACGAGACTTTCTCGACCACGCAATGACGCGCTGGAACAAAGACACTCAGCTCAGCATCGACCTATCACTGCCAGAGCAACCTAGCTCGATAATGGCGGATGAAACGCTACTCAACCGAGCACTAGATAACCTCGTTCGTAACGCAATGAAGTTCGCACGTTCGCAAGTGTCAATTGAAGCAAGCGTGCATCAAGATAAGCTACAGATCGCGGTGCATGATGATGGTGATGGCGTGGCAAAGGAGCATCAAGCTCACCTGTTTGAACCGTTTTACGTTGGCGACAAAGCGCGTAACAAAGCCAAGAGCGGCCATGGTTTAGGGCTTTCTATCGTCGAAAAGATCTGTGCTCAACATAGCGCTACCGTGGAGGTAGGTCAGAGCCAAGCCTTAAAGGGTGCGGTATTCACCATTACCATTCAGCTGTGTAATGATTCAGCTGACAAACCCATACAGTAACTACAAAACACCTCTGGAATAATGTTCAACATCGGTCGGGAGATGCTGTCTCCCATGAACTTATTGAATCTTGATAATCACGACACTGCTTTTGTGGCTTGCCATCTCGGTTCCAATCATTCTTAAGGTATTTTTATGAAAAAGTTATTAGTTGTTTTAGGCATTGTTTCTCTAGCAGGTTGTTCAGGTATTAACCACAATGAAGAAGTTTACACAGCGCACGCTGAGAGCTTCAACATTGTCGGTTTCCAAGTGCCAGGTAACACTCAAGACCGCGCAATGGAATTAGTACCTGAAGGTGCAACGCTTGATACGATTCGCTCAACAAACTCTGATACGAGCTCTGTTCTGGGTATCATCAACCGTATTATCGGTATCGACTACGTACAAGTTGGCGGTAAAAAGCAGTAATTCGCTATAGTGACGTTAGCCACGTACCATAATTAAGTGTCGCAGTTGCCTACCTATATTCAGTAGCCTGCACAAACTAAGTTAATCTAAGCCAGTGACCCGTCGCTGGCTTTTTTCATCCAGCAGATTTTGTGCTCTGTGCCAAACAAGTGCCCGATTCCCCTTCCCTCTTTTAACTAACAATTCGAAAAATAAGCCGAAAAGTCTTCGATTTCTTATCAAAATTGCCCCTAAATTCGCTAAATGGCCTTCTGTTTAAAGTGACACTTTCAAATCGTTGATCCTTCTATCAACCCAGAATCCGTTAATTGAGGCACAGATCAATTTACTCGAAAATCTTAATTTCCAAGAGAAATAAACACTTAATAAAAGTGTCATGATTTTATAAATAAACATATAGGTGCGTTCAAAAATAAACAGAAATGATAACTATCTGTAAATACGAGAAATATAAGTTTCATGAATAAAAGAGATCATTGCCATGCTACTAATTAATCAGATCGAATGATGTAAATTCGCTGTGATTAATTTGTTACGTTTTCTTGGATTTTACATGGAAAGAGAAAACAACAATGAAAATAAGAAAACGTTTAGTTGCCGTTGCTATAGCCAGTGCTATGTCTTTGTCAGTGCATGCAAGTGAATCCGTTCAAATCGATCAACCGATCAACTTTACTAGCTTCTCTGGGTTAAACGCTCAGTTAGGAGTCAGTAACGCCTCTAGCTTCAAGATGGTGAAAGAAGTAAACCTGAAAAAGCGTGGTATCTATAAAGTTAAGATCCAGCAGAACATCTGGGGAACACCGGTATGGGGACATTACCTAAATGCCACCCAAAGTGTCCAAGGTGGCGCACTTAAGTCCGTTCAAGGTCGCTACCTTAAAACAACGACCCTAGAGCGATCTTTTGTTAAGCCATCAATCAACAGCGCTCAAGCGGTTGAACTCGCAAGTAAAGATCTAAAGACTCAAGGCTTAACCAGCAAATCTCTAGACAACGTTCAACATCAGCTATTTATCTATCAAGGCTCTGTGAAGCAAGGCATCGGACAGCAAAGCGTAGATAAAACACGACTAGTGTACGTTGTCTCTTACCTAGTAGAAGGCAGTGAACAGCCGACTCGACCGTTCACCATGCTAGACGCGCACACAGGCGAAGTCATCGACCGCTGGGAAGGTATTGCCCATGCTCAGATCGGCACTGGCCCTGGCGGCAACGAAAAAACCGGCATGTACGAATACGGCACCGACTACCACTACCTTGATGTTCAAGAAGTGGGCACAGAGTGTGTAATGGAGTCTGAAAATGTCGTTACCGTTGACCTTAATGGCGCGACCGACGGCGACACCACTTACAGCTATGAATGTCCTCGTAACGAATATAAAGCCGTGAACGGCGCATTCTCACCACTCAACGATGCCCATTACTTTGGCAACATCGTGTTCGATATGTATAAAAACTGGTTCGACACAGCGCCACTCTCCTTCAAGCTCATGATGCGTGTTCACTACGGTGAAAACTACGAGAATGCATTTTGGGACGGCAGAGCCATGACCTTTGGTGATGGGGAGAGCTTCTTTTACCCGCTTGTTAGCCTAGATGTATCAGCCCATGAAGTGAGCCACGGTTTCACTGAGCAAAACTCAGGTTTGATATACGCAAACCAATCCGGCGGTATGAACGAAGCCTTCTCGGACATGGCGGGTGAAGCGGCTGAATACTACATGAAAGGCACCAACGACTGGATGGTCGGACGCAATATCTTTAAAGGCGAAGGTGCACTGCGTTACATGGACGATCCATCACGCGATGGCTCTTCAATCAACAATGCATCCGAGTACTACGATGGCTTAAACGTGCACTACAGCTCCGGCGTGTTCAACAAGGCGTTCTACCATCTTGCAACCACACAAGGTTGGGATACCAAGAAAGCGTTCGAACTGTTCGTGTTAGCCAACCAGATCTACTGGTCTGAAAACAGCGACTTCTGGCAGGGTGCTTGTGGCGTGAAAAACTCAGCAACCGACCTTGGCTACAGTGCCGATGATGTTGTTTCTGCGTTCGGTCTGGTGGGTGTTACCCCATGTGCAGAGCCACCACTGCCGCCAGAACCGGAATATCAACGCCTTGAAAACGGTGTTGAAGCCGCAGTTGCTGGTGAAACCGGCTCAAAAACTTACTTCGATATCGAAGTACCAGAAGGCCAAGACAAGCTAACGATTGATCTTGCTGTCTCTACTGGTGATCCGGATATGTATGTCGGTCTAGATTATGCGCCAAGCTCTCAAGAGAATATCTGTAAGAGTGAAAGTGTAACCGATGAAGTGTGTGTGATTGAAAACCCAACAGCCGGTCGCTACACGGTGAACATTCTGGGTTACTCAGATTACGCAGGTGCAAATCTGAAAGCATCATACGAATCAGGCAATGCTAACGTACCGCCAGTCTCTTCTTTCGAACACACCATTGTCGGCAAAGAGGTCGAGCTACGCAGTACAAGTTCGGACAGCGATGGCCAGATCGTCTCTTACCAATGGAACCTTGGAGATGGCAACACACAAACAGGTGAAGTGACTCATTATACCTACGCTGAAGCTGGCGACTACTTGGTGACTCTAACCGTGACTGACGATGCAGGTGTTGCAACATCAACAAGCAAATCGATCACGATTGAAGGTGATTCGGCAGAAGGCTTCCCACTAAAACTGAAGTTTGGTAACAAAAACCCGAATGGCAAAGCTCGCGTTAAGCTGGCATGGGATTACGACACCAATGACTACTTCGTTATTAAGCGTAATGGCAAGAATGTTGGTGCTACAGACTTCAACTCATACGTCGACAAGTTCCGTCACAACGGCACAGTGGATGTGGAGTACCAAGTGTGTACCTCAAGCGATATCTGTTCAGAAACCAAGCATTACCGCTTCATTAAAACTCAATAATCGAAAGTAGATTCAGGGCTCCTTATAGGAGCCCTTTTCGCTATTTGGCAATGAGCTATTTAGCGAATGAAACGTCTACATGAAAAACCTACGCATTACACAAAAATCGAACCCATCAACATAACAATACTCACGATAAAAAGGACGACAAATGGCTATTCAAAAAAGCATGCTAGCTTTAGCTGTGCTCGGGGGATCGTTAACCCTAATCAACAGTACTGCGGCTTACGCATCCCTAGGTATCACACCACCAGCGAACGAAGAGGTTTGGATCACCACCGATGCGGACGCACAACATATTATGACTCAACATGGCGCAACGGTTTACCCAGGCGTGACAGGAAACAAGCATTCCATCGTCGCGAAAATCAACCAGAAAGAGCTGGCGAAACTATCTAGCCACATGCACGAAGAAACCCACCGTTGTGGTGGCTACATGGTGCACGAAGACAAAGCAAGCGCACTCAAAGCGGCAGCTATGCCACTGACCATGAGCAACTTCGAAAAGCCAGTTATCAGCCATCAAGATACGGTGAACGACCTACTCGCTCAGGTCGAGCCGAACAACATGGTCACGACCATCGAAAATCTAACCAACTTCACCAACCGTTTTTATACTACTTCTACTGGTGTCGCTGCTTCAGATTGGCTTTTAGAACGTTGGGAGACGGAAATTAAAGATGTGCCTTATGCGTCTGCACGCCAGATCACGCATGCCGAATATCCGCAAAAATCCGTTGAAGTGACACTGCTTGGCGCTAAATATCCTGAAGAGATCGTCGTTGTTGGTGGGCACCTTGATTCGACCGTTGGATCTTGGACAAGCGAAGGCACCATCTCACCCGGAGCCGATGATGATGCGTCTGGTATTGCGACCGTAACTGAGTCGCTTCGCCTGATGATCGCCAGTGGCATTCAGCCAGACAAGACCATTAAGTTCTATGGTTATGCTGCAGAAGAAGTCGGGCTACGCGGCTCACAAGATGTCGCCAACGCTTTAAGAGATGAGCAAGCAAACGTTGTATCGGTACTGCAATTAGACATGACCAACTACAACGGTTCAGCGCACGATATCACCTTCATCACGGACTATACCGACAGTAACTTAACCGCCTACTTAAGCGAGCTGATCGACACTTACGCTAGTGAGATCAGTTACGGTTTCGATGATTGTGGCTATGCCTGTTCTGACCACGCCTCTTGGCACAATGTTGGCTACCCAGCTGCCATGCCATTCGAGAGCATGTTCAATGATTACAACCCAAGTATTCATACCCAACACGACACGCTTGAGAATTCCGATCCAACCGCAACACACGCGACCAAGTTCGCTAAGTTGGCGATTGCTTACCTTGTCGAAACCAGCCTTGATTCACCGGTTGCTGGCCCTAAAGAGCTGCAAAATGACGTCCCCGTTGAAGGGCTTTCTGCAGGATATGGTGAAGAGCAATTCTTCACATTTACGACGGAAAGTGCAGGTCAGTTAACGGTAACATTAACAGGCCCTCGTAGTGGCGATGCCGACCTTTATGTGAAACACAATGGCACCGTATCAAAAGCAAGCTACGACTGTCGCCCATACCAGAACAGCAGCAACGAACAGTGTGTGTTAGATATGCCTGCGGGTGAGTTCAACATCATGGTGCGTGGCTATCGCAACTTCAGAGACGTATCTATCGTTGCTAATTTCGTTCCTGATTGGCTGTAAGGTTAATTGACTGACTAACTAACGTTAATCCGAACAAACATGGCGAAAACTAAAAACCCGCGAGTTCGATCCCTTAATAGAATTGAGCTCGCGGATTTTTTATTCTCTTTGGAGAAAAGTTCGATCAATGATCTTCAGTTTTCATCTAGTCGTCTTTTTCATCACCTTAGTACAAATATACTCACCAATCGGCATCGCCGAAGTCGCTGCAGGCGATGGTGCATTACACACATGCAAGCTTCTTGGACTTTCAGCAAACAGGAAATCATGAACCAAGGTGCCATCTTTCAGCACCGCTTGAGCACGAATCCCAGCAGGATAAGGCTTAAAATCATCAACCGTAATACTCGGGCAGTATTTGTTCACTAGCTTTAGATATCCCGGTTTCCACCACGAGTTCTTAAACTCGACCAAACCCGTTTTCAAGTGATTCGCAGTCACTTTCCAAAAACCCGCAAAGCTCAGCATCTGCCAAGTGTCTTTGAAGCTAAAGTTAAGCTTGCCATAACCTTCTCGCTTCCAGCCTTGAACTGCATTTGGCCCTACTGTTACGGAGCCATCAATCATGCGTGTTAAATGCACGCCCAAGAAAGGCAGTTCTGGGTCAGGGATCGGATAGATAAGATGATTCACCACTTGGTTGTGCTTAGCGTCTAACTGATAATACTCACCGCGATAAGGCACGATTTGGAAGTCGGTTTCAATGCCAAGCATGCTGGTCATTCTGTCGGCCATCAAACCAGAACAAGTGATCAAGAATCGGCTATTGAGTTGAAGAGTCTGACCATCTACTTTGCACGTTAACTGCACCTCATCTTCTTGCTCATCGGCCAAGATCACTTCAGTACCAAGGCTAAGTTTGCCACCTGCTTCAACAAACTCTTGAGCCATCACTTCGGTGACTTTTTTGTAGTCGACAATACTGGTGGTTTTGACATAAATCGCACCCAAACCCGTGATATTTGGCTCGGCAAGTTTGAGCTGAGCTTGATCCAACAAATCAACATCAATATCGTTATCGTGGCAACGCTTATAGAGCGCATTCATTCGCTCCACTTCTTGCTCATTGGTCGCGACCAACAACTTACCGCAGTTTTCGACGGGGATATCGTGTTGGCTACAAAAGGCGATGGTGCGCTCTACGCCGCGTTTACAAAAATCCGCCTTTAAACTGCCCGGAGCGTAGTAAACACCAGCATGAATCACCCCGCTATTATGGCCAGTTTGGTGCTGCGCGAAACCACGTTCCTTCTCGACTAAAAGGATACTTTTATCAGGGTGAGCTTGCTGTAATTGCCAAGCCGTAGACACGCCAACAATGCCGCCACCAACGATAATATAGTCGTATATTGAGTTCATAATATTCCTACATTCAATCCTTTTAATTATAGGGAAGACGCGACAGTGTTAGACCCGGTTTGAGGTAACTTTTTTTCCTCACTTTCTGATTCCATTTTCACTTGATTAGCATCGTATTTACGACCGCTGTAGATAAAGATGCCAACAAAAATGGCAACACATACCAAACGGATCACGACTGAAACATCAGGCCATACTAGAGCTATACCTACCGCAACCAACGCTACTCGAGTAATAATATTAACTTCGCTCTCTAGATAACCTTCAATCGCCGCGATAAACGCGTAAGTACCAATAACAGCAAAGCCACCCGTGACTAACACGGAGATCACATCCCAACTTACCAAGTTAGTGTAGGCAATCAACAATGGTACTAAATACAAGCCTTTGGCTATCTTCCATGCCATTAATCCCGTTCTCATCGGGGGTGTTTTAGCAATGGTTGCAGCCGCAAATGCAGTTAAACAAACAGGCGGAGTCACGTTGCTGTCTTGCGATAGCCAGAAAATGATCAAGTGGGCAGAAAGCAGTGCAAGGCTGATCGCTTCTAAGCCAAGGCTCTGTTCAAGCAGAGTTTCCACAAAATCAGCAGGGACTAACGCAATCATCTCTTTGGCTGTTTCAAGTGCCATTGGCGCGTTCAGCAAATCAAGCTTATCTGGCGCAGCCAACATGAAGATAGCTTTCGCCTGTTCCGGTAACTGTCCCGAAACCAACAGGTCGAGCAACTGACTTTCAGCAATCAGTTTATACAAAGCTGGTGCAGACAGAGTACCCAACACGATATAAGCCGCGGTTACTGGTAACCCCATGCCCAGAATCAAAGACGCCAGTGCAATTAAGGCGATCATCACCAACAAATCGCCGTTCGCCCAGCTGTTGATCATCAACGAGAAGGTGTTACCAATACCAGTCGTGCTGATCACGTTGATCACCAGACCAATGCCCACTAGCAACACAGCCGTGGTCGCCATGTTTTTTGCGCCTTGAGAAAGCGCTTCGATGATCGCCTTTGGACCCATTTTGTGATTTTTAGAGAACCATGAAGCCACCACGACAGACAGAATCGAGATGCCCGCAGCGTAAGTCGGCGTAAAGCCCTTCACCAACAGAGTCACTAACACCGCTAATGGGATCAGGTTGTGCCAACCCGACAGCAATACTTTCAATAGAGGCTCACAGCCAGAAGTCACCTTTTGCACACCACTGCGTTTTGCTTCGATGCGCACGAAGAATGCCACAGACAAAAAGTAGATAAGCGCAGGAACGAAGGAAACCGCAATAATATCGACATAAGGAATTTGCGTGTAAGAGGCCATGATGAACGCGCCCGCACCCATCACAGGTGGCATCAGCTGCCCGCCAGTAGATGCAGCCGCTTCAACACCTGCCGCGAAGCGCGAAGGGAAACCTGCCTTTTGCATCAAGGGAATACTGATCACGCCCGTCGATACTGTGTTTGCTACGCTCGACCCGGAGACTGAGCCCATCAAGCCGGAGCCAATAACGGCAATGAAACCAGGGCCACCAATCACTTTGCCCGCCGCGGCACGGGATACATCAATAATGTAGTCGCCGACACCAGATCGAACTAAAAATGCGCCAAACAGGATGAACATGAACACGAAGGTCCAACTGATTCTTGAGATCGAACCAAACATCCCTTCTGATGAATAAAAGCTTCGATAAAGTAACGTCTCAAGGCTTAAACCCGGAAAATGAAAAATACCGCTGGTCCATTGTCCCCAAAGCACTACATAGCTTAAACACACTAAGATAAGCACTGGAATGAACCAGCCCATAGTGCGTCTAATCAGCTCGATGACGATGGCAATCGCCAAGATAGAGAAAAACCAATCACTGGCGATAAATTTTACGCCTCGGTCATAAAGGGCGTCTTCTGCGAAGGGGATATAGATAAGACAAGCCAGAGCCGCCAAGGCAATTCCGATGTCGACAGCCAGCGCTATCTTGCTATTTTTCAGCGAGATATGAGCGGGATACCAGAGTGCACAAATGATCGCAAAGCCAGCGAAGTGGGTCGCCGAGATCCAAAGCTCAGGCAAGGTAGATAAGGTGTTAAACCAAATGTGTAACAACGAGAGGAGCACTCCCATTGTCGTTATTGCTTTGCCCACCCACGGAAAATCCGTTCGGGTCGGCAGTTCAAATTTTTTCAGTTCCTGCTGCAGCGAATCGCTCATAGAAAACTCCTGCTCTCCGCAGCAAACACGAAGAGAAAATCCATAAAGTGAGGAGGTGCACGAACACATTCTTGAGCGAACGTGCACCAAGCAATTAAGTCACGAAGGGGTTAGTTGATGACAAACAGCTAGTTCGCGACAAATCATTAGCTCACGAACCAATAGTTACCTGACAAAAGATAAGCTAGTTAACGATCAACTCAGAAGGGATCTCGATGCCCATCTCTCGATAATAACGTGCAGCGCCTGGGTGAAGAGGAACAGGCAGACCTGCGATCCCTTTCTCAAGTGCCATTGCTTTGGTTGCTTTATGGATACCTTGTAGGAAAGGTAGGTTTTCATAGATAGCTTTGGTCAGTTGATACACATCGTCTTCAGAAATGTCTTCGCGAACTGCTAGGAAGTTAGGTTGGGCAATCGTAGTAATTGGTTTGTCGACACCTGGATAAGTGTTTGCTGGGATCTCGTACTTGGTCCAGATATTGTAATCGCCATTCGCTTGTTTGATCTGCGCATCGGTAAACGACAGGATTTGAATATCTTCACCCAAGGCAGCAAAGGCTTGTGTTACCGCACCAACAGGCACACCAGCAGGCGTATTCATGCCATCAATCGTGCCGTTTTGTAGTGCACTAGCACTGCCACCGTAACCCATAAAGGCGAGTTTAAATTGTTCTGGGTTAACCGATAGGCCCTGCATGATCTGGCGTCCTGAATTCTCAGTGCCTGAGTTCTTCTTACCGATAGAGAATTTCTTACCGTTTAGGTTCTCTAGATCGCTTACCGTACCTGTTTTTGCTAGATCTGAACGCACAATAAAGTGTTCTACATTTTGCCATAACATGGAAACTGAACGCAGTTGAGTTTGTCTGCCAGATTTCTCATATGGCCCCAAACCCTGCCAAGCCCAAGCACCATATAAACCTTGTAGAATTGCGAACTGAGCTTCGTTCTCGTTCAACAACTTTACGTTCTCACCCGAGCCCGCAGAGCTGATAGCCGCTAAAGAAAAATGCTGCTTAGGCGCAAGCTTAACTTTACTCAATGTTGCTAAGGCCACACCCACTGGATAATAGGTACCACCCGTTGAAGCCGTCGCTAAAATATAGCTGCGATCTTCTTCAGCTGACGCATTACTGATAAGGCCAAGAGAAGCCATTGCTAGCGCTAAAGTTTTAACCAGCTTGTTGTATTTCATTGTTACTCTCCATGTAGGGTTATTCACGTTATATTTTTGTTAACAACAATAGATAGCAAGCGTAATGCCAATTTTTAACTATTTGTTTTAATTTACTTTTATTTTAAAACCTATTCAAAATAAGCCGTTTTTTGCTTATTCCCCTGTTATTAAGTAAGCCATTTTTGGCTTATCGGCTACCGGAATTAACACCTGTAGATCGGGAAGCAAGTCACACCATGTTGCAGTTGTGTGATCAATGTATGTAAATTGATAAATATGCAATGAGCCATTTATTGCTCATTAAAAATCAACAAGCACTGCGATGAAGCCGCTCTCTAAGGGTCAACATAGTCACTTCGATTTAACCCATAACGCACCATCTTTTGGTTCAATGTTCGACGAGGTAAATCCAAATCTTGCATCACGTCATTGATACGCCCTTTATAACGAACTAAGGCATCATGAATCACTTTCCTTTCAAAGCTCTGTACTTGAACCGCCAAAGGGATGCCCGCCGTTGTGGACTCTGTGACAGAATTGGGACGACACGCCAAAATATCCCCAACGGTCAAGCTTTCATCCAATGCAAAACGAATCGCAACATTACGCAGTTCACGCACATTGCCCGGCCACGCATACGAGAGCAGTGCATAGCGATCAGCCTCACTGGCTATACGTGTTTCGGAATTGGCTTCTTGGGTGAAGTGTTCAAACAAAAGTAAGGCATCTTCTTCACGCTCACTGAGTGGAGGCAAATGCAGCTGGGCAACATTCAAACGATAGAATAGATCTTGGCGAAAGTCGGGGTGATTCAGTAGATCGCTTTTCGAGGCAGAGACCACTCGTAGATCAACATGTTGTTGCTGATTCCCCCCCACGCGTTCGACGACATTATCTTGCAAGGTACGCAGCACTTTTACCTGCATCGACAGCGGCATACTCTCTATTTCATCAAGGAACACTGTGCCTTTGTCGGCAAATTCCAGCTTACCAATGCGTCGTTTGGCCGCACCAGTAAACGCTCCGGCTTCGTGTCCAAACAGCTCGCTTTCAAAGAGATTTTCTGGGATTGCGCCACAGTTGAGCGGAACAAACGGATGGGTTTTACGTTGGCTGAATTCATGTAAGCAAGAGGCGACCAGCTCTTTACCACAACCCGTTTCACCATAGATGATCACGTTGGTGTCTATGGAAGCGACTTTCTGGATTTGCTCGCGCAGTTCACACATCACTTTACTGCGACCGATCAGCACCTGTTCAATGCCCTTAAGGTTATCCAGATAGTTCTGACGACTGTTTCTGTCTTGGCCACTTTGATGTTTATCTACCGCTTCCGATACCGTTTGAGACAGACGCTCTGGGTCGAATGGCTTCTCAATGAAGTCATAGGCACCTTGCTGTAAGGCTTTCACCGCCATATCGACATCACCATGCCCAGTAATCAAAATAACAGGCACATCTGGCACAAGACCTTTGAAACGCCCTAGCAGATCAACACCATCAATATCAGGTAAACGAACATCGGTGATAATGGTTTGAAAATCACCCTGCTCTACGGCGTTTAACGCATCTTGTCCTACTTCAAATGCGGTGACATCGAAGCCCGCCAGCTGCAACCATTGGCTGGTTGCTTGACGCACAATCGCGTCATCTTCAATTAAAGCAATACGCTGCATAGTTTGGTTCCGCCACTCTACATCTGATTAATATCGTCCACGGTATGTAAAAAAACCTCAGACGAAAAGGAGCTAGCTCCCACTTTGAATAACACTCCTTTAACAGTTTAATAATGTTTGTTAGCTTCGATTTGTCTCACACTCCACCTTCCAAGCAATAAAACAGTGAAGCTTCGTATCTCATTAACTTGAATAGGTAAATCACTAATTTTAAAAGGATTTAATCAAGCATGGTTAACAACAATCGATATTGGTTATTCCTATGTGCCTGTTTATTGATTGGATTGGTGCAGGTTACCACCAAGAATGGCATCAGCCAGTGGAAACTCGAGCAAGCCCAACGCTACGCCGAACAACGCTTCCTTGGTTACATTGCAGAAGCGAGGCGAACCCTTAAGCGTTTCTATTATCTGCCCTACCTGGTAACCAATGATGAAACCACGGTTCGTTTTATCGATGGTGAAGACCGCCTTGAAAAACGCATCAAGAAACAGCTGATTCAATTGGATAAAGCCGCCAATACCAAGGGCTGGTATCTGCTTTCTGGCGAAGGTGACTTGTTGGTATCGAGTGTCGAAAGAAGCAAACTGAGCAATAAGAACGCCAGCATGATTGTTTCTAAAATCCACCAGCAAGGTGGTGCGATTTCAGTGGTAACAAAAAACAAAGGCGTGACGCCCGATTACTTCATTGCCGCACCCGTTTATCGAGCGTCAGATATAGTAGGTATTGTGGCGGTACAAATCGACTTGTCGTTACTGACCGATCAATGGTTCGCCGATGGTGAAGCGATACTGTTCCAGAACCCTAGAGATCAGTTCTTCCTCTCCAGCGACAACAAGCTGAGTGCCGATTGGTTCAATGACACCTTCAATTCCCAGCCAACAGCTACAAAACGCGAGTTGTACGACCAAACCCATATTCGCGTTTGGCGACTGCAAGGTAAGGATTACCTGATTCAGTCAATCAAGTTAGACGACCTCAATTGGCGCTTAACCTACCTCACCCCATTAACTAGCCTCAACCAGACCACGAGTTGGATCAGTTGGAGCGTAGCGGTGGCCTGTCTCTTCGTCATGTTATTGCTAGTGATTCTTTACCAAAGACGCCAGAAGAAACTCAGTAACCTGCGAATCCAAAAGCTTATCGAAGAGTCGGAAAAGCGCCTATCCGGAATGATAAACAAGACCCACGTTGGGCTGGTACTGATCGATAAACACGGCCACATCCACGACATTAACCTGATGGCGAAGAACTACTTCTGCCTGTCCGATTCGATGATCAACAACATTAAGGCGTGGCAGTTATTTGAAGCGGGCAACCCAAACTCAACCACGCTACAGCTGCTAAAAAATCTAGACCAACACCAAGAACTGGCCGAGATCACCAGCGTCGAAACCATGGCAAGGCGCAGCGATGGTAGCTACTTTCCGGTACTGTTCTCTATAAGTGCCTTTCCTTGGCATGCGACCACTTATTATCTGTGTACCGTGATCGATATTAGTAAGCGTAAAAAAGCAGAAATTGCAGTGCAAAATGCCAATAAAACGCTGCAACTGCGAGTAGAAGAGCGAACGCAAGACCTAAAAGATGCACAGCAAGAGTTGGTCGAATCAAGCAAACTTGCCGCATTGGGTCGCATGTCGAGTGCGATTACTCATGAACTCAATCAGCCGCTTACTGGCCTAAAAACGCTACTTTCAAGTAACCAGCTATTGATGGAAAGAGGCGAGACCAAGATGTTGAAAGCGAATATGGACTTAGTCATGAGCCTGATCGACAGAATGGCTAACATGACCAGCCAATTGAAGTCGTTCGCCTTCCAAAGACTTGAAAAGCCTTACCCAGTTTCACTGACAGACGCACTGCAAGAAACCCTGCGAATTCATCAAGCCGAACTGGAAAACGTCGATATTCGCGTGCGTGTCGCTTCCAATATTTCGATGGTAATGGGAGAAGAGGCGCGACTTCGTCAAGTGCTTGGTAACCTGCTTAGAAACGCTGTCGATGCCACGCAGAATCAGAAACCAGCAACCATTGTGATCAGCGCTCATACCGAGCAACAACGCGTGATCATCAAGGTTCAAGATAACGGTTGTGGTGTGTCTGAAGATCAACTCGAAACCATTTTCGAACCGTTTCATACCAACAAAAAAATGGGCGAAGGTTTGGGGCTGGGGTTAGCTATTACAGCCAACAATGTACGGGATATGCAAGGCACCTTGATAGCAAAGAACAACCCAGACCAAGGCATGACATTCACATTAACGCTGAAGAATATAGATAGTGAGTAGTTACTAATAAGACTCAAAAATTACGATAATTGACTCGTATATATTTTAGCTTATTAAGAGAGTACATCTTGGTAGGTATTCGTGTCTGACGCATGAACCGGTTGAGCAAACAGTGACTAAAGTATCAACGAAACAATCAAGCAAGAACCTAGACATCAACCGCACTCTGTTCAAAGGGCAAGACGTTGAAACCGCAGCCAGCTGGCTACATAACACCAGACAAATCATTGCTGTCGGTATCGGTGGCGGTTCGACAATCGCCTCTCAAGAGCCGTAACACCGACTGTTTCGATTAATCTAACCAACCGAGGCTAAGATAAACTCGACTCGTACCTCAACAGATAGCTTAGGCACTTCCACCAGCTGATAACCAAACTGATTATAGGCTGTCACCATCTTTTCATAGGTGGCGATCGCTTCATCAAAATCTTGCTTGCGCTCTTGGTCATTGATGAAAATCGAATCCCATGGCGGGAAGATAAATACCTTGCTGTTGTATTCCAGTTCATTACAGTTATTCAGCAAAGACTCTGAAATAGGCAACGTTTCTAACAAGCTGTAACCGTATGAATCTACGATGCTTCTATCAAAGAAAACGAGTTGCTCACTTTCCTCAAACGCTTGGTAATTCGCTAACTCCTCTCGCACCATTTCGTCACGAAAAGTCACTTTATCTAACCACGGCAAGGCTCTACCTTGTTGCTCGACTTGTTGCTGAATCACTTTACGTCCAACTTCTGGTGCGCAGCGATAGCCCAGACTTTTCAAAGCATCGATGACTGAGGTTTTTCCAGATCCCGGCCCTCCGGTAAATACGATTAGATTGTTCAAATAAACCTCTTCAAAATGGAAAGTTAACGAATCGGACCTAAACGAAACCCAAGTTAACGAGTCAAGGATAGAATGAGCTTAAATTCTGGTGCGCGGCAATCTTTCACTAGCTCGTATAAGCTCATTTCTAATCCCGTAATTTGGACACCAGCGTCCTGTAATCGGCTGATAGCCAACTTCTTATTCAATGCTGTCCGTGAACCAATACAGTCGCCAACTACCTGAACCCTGTACCCAAGCTCCAACAAACCCAATGCGGTTTGATAAACACAAATATGAGCCTCAATCCCACACCAACCAAGTCTCTACATCCTTGGTTTGAACCGCCTCAACAAACTTGGGCTCATCACACGCGTTAAACGTGAATTTAGGTATTGGTTTAGCATCACTCAAAAGGTCATTGAGTTCATCAACCGTCGCACCTAGCTTCTCTGGATTCTGCTCCAAACGAATAATTGGCAGACCCAAAACCTGTGCGCCCTTAATCAACTTTCCACAGTTAGAAATAAGTGTCTCACTCTCATCAACAAGGCGTGCAAGCTTACCTTGCACGTCCACAACCACCAAACATGTATTTTGTTTCATTAGCATGTGTATTCCTTGTTTTTGGCAGCCTAACTCACTAAGCAACCGGATGAGCATTTTATCTACTATGTAACGATTTAGCTTACAAAGCCATACAGTAATACGTATAAGACTACGGAATAATGCTCACCAACGGTCGAAAGGCCGACAACAAAAATAATTGATACTGCATGACATTAAAGAGTGAGTAAGAACAATGAACAAATTCGCGAAATCAGCATTAGCACTGGGTTTAATCGGCGCGGTTTCTCTTCCTGCATTAGCAGCAGGCACTGACGGTGGTGCGTACATCGGTGGCGGTCTTGGTGTGTACCAAGATTCTGATACAGACGGTCAAGGCAACCTAGACTCAGACGGCATGGGTTACAACCTATACGGCGGCTACCAGTTCAACCGTATCGTAGGTGTTGAGCTTGGCTACAACGACTACGCAGACTACAAAAAAGGTACAGAAAAAATGTCTCCAACGTCTGTTTCTGTATCAGCAAACCTAGGTTACACGTTCGACAACACGATTCGTCCGTTCGTATTGGCTGGTTTAAGCTCTGTTGACCTACACGCAAATAAGAGCGCTGGTTACGATGATGACAGCGGTACCGGTTTCCACTTTGGTGTTGGTGTTGAATACACGCCAATCGAACATCTAACACTACGCCTAATCTCACAAGCAGACGCAGTGAGTGTTGAGAACGACTACGGCTTTAAGAAAGAAGACAAAACACTTGCCTTCAACAGCATTAGCTTCGGTGGTTCTTACAACTTCTAATGTGATTGAACCACATAGAATAAGCTGAACATACTAATTCACTTTGCTGTTCCACCTTGTCATGAAGGTCACTCAGTAAAGTGAATTTTTTGTTTCTACACGCACTATCGCGTCATTTCACTTTAGCCGGTTTATCGCTCACCATTACTTACTGAGCTTTATGCGTTGATATTAGAGCTTTCTTGGTAGCGAGACTAAAATAAAGGGATAAGAGACGCAGGAAAACAAGACCTATGAATCTACCAAGCTTTAACATGTCGATAAACAAGCTGCCTTTTGTGTTGGCCGTGTATTATCTGCTTGTCGTCAATCTACCTCTCTCCCAAGAACTGTTTAGTATTGTTCAGGCATCGAAGTCTGAAAGCGTTGCGTTTCTTATCTCCATTCCTATCTTCTTCCTTGCTGCCTTTAATTTAATCTTCCAAGTCTTCAACTGGCCTATTTTCTCTAAGCCGTTTTTCATCTTATTGCTGATCACCTCAACCTTAGTCAGCTACAGCATGTTCAACTACGGCATTTTTGTAGACTATGGAATGATAGAAAACGTCTTCGAAACCAACAGCGGTGAAGCAGCCAGCTATATCAGTGGTCACTCGATCTTATGGCTACTGGCTATGGGTGGTATTCCATCTCTCATCCTGTTGTTTACCAAACTTGAAAAAGAGTCTTGGAAGGATTTCTTTGTCTGGAAATCGATTGGCTTGCTCTCTTCCTTGATCGTCATTGCGATTATTGCCGGGCTTTTCTACAAAGATTACGTATCGATTGGTCGCAATAACTCGCACATCAAAAAGATGATCATTCCGACCGAGTATGTAGCATCAACAGTCAAATATATCAATAACACCTACATCAAACAGCCCATCCCCTATCAAGAATTGGGATTAGATGCTCAACTCAAGCCACAAGCAAAAGCGGCAACCAAACCGACCTTATTGGTGTTTGTGCTTGGCGAAACCGCTCGCGTGTATAACTACCAATATTATGGCTATGAGAGAGAAACCAACGCTCATACCAAGCCTTATAACCCGATATTTTTCTCTGATGTTCAGTCGTGCGGTACAGCCACCGCAGTTTCAGTACCCTGCATGTTCTCGAACATGAATCGCAGCAACTATGATCGCGACAAAGCCTACAACCAAGATAACGTGGTCGACATTATGAACCGCGCGGGCATTCACTCTATTTGGAGAGAACATGATGGTGGGGATAAGGCGGTCGCACATCGAATCAAAGAGATGACGCTCATCGCCAAAGACAGCGACCCATTGTGTAATAACGACGTATGCTACGACACAGCGATGCTAGAGAACTTCGAACAAGATACGCAAGATCTCAAGCAAGATAGCATCATTTTCTACCATATTTCTGGTTCTCATGGCCCGACTTACTTTGAACGCTATCCAGAAGAACATAAGAAATTCACCCCAGACTGTGCTCGCGCCGATATTGAAAACTGTACCAAAGAAGAAGTGGTCAATACCTACGACAACACCATCTTGTACACGGATTTCTTCCTCTCACAGGCGATGCAAAAACTAGAGAAACTGACCGACAAATACAACGTGGCGTTGATGTACGTGTCCGATCACGGAGAGTCATTAGGCGAAAATGGTGTCTACTTACACGGCATGCCTTATTCATTAGCACCGAAAGAGCAAACCCATGTGCCTATGATCATGTGGATGTCTGATGGCTTCGCCGAGCAGAAAGGGATAAACCAAACCTGCTTAAGAAAGGCGGGGAAAGAGCAGAGCTTTTCTCACGATAACCTGTTCGACTCCTTGCTTGGCCTAATGGACGTGCAAACCAAAGAATACCGAGAGAACCAAGACATTTTTGCTTCTTGTCGCTAGTGCTTTTGCTTATGTAAACCATCGGAAAACTCGAGTTGCCTGAGCAAGCTCTCCGCAACCTCCCCTAAAAAGAAAAGACCTCGGTCTTTTCTTTTTTTCGTCGCTAACATGGAGCCAGAGTGCTAATTTATAACGACGAAACAATGAGCTACATTTAATAGAGACAATAATGGAAGAGTCCGTCGTACTCCAAAGACCAACATGTCTTATTAGACTTCATCTCACTCACATCGCTCATTGAACTTACCACGATTAAGCTCAGTTCAATACCGCGCCTGAATGGCGCATAATATCAATGTTTACGTCATATCATTAAGGACAAATGAATGGACGCTTTCATAATTTCAAGCTGGCAATTTTCTGAGGGGGTGGCACATGAACACACCACCAGCCCAGCCTCATTCGAGCAATCAACTTGGTATCACTGCCAAAGAGATGCTGACGGTTTGAGAGAATGGCTCCACAGTAATACGGTTCCAAATGCCATCATCGATTCATTACTCACCGATGACACCCGCCCTCGGTTCGAACAATTTGGCCACGACTGTTTTTTGATGATTCTGCGAGGCATTAATCTAAACGAAGGTGCTAACCCTGACGACATGCTTAGCCTACGCATCTTATGGTACAAAGGCACTTTAATATCGACACGTAAAGTTCCTTCAAAAGCGGTCAGTAATCTGATATCTGATCTCAAACAAAACCAAGGCCCTACATCATTACCTGATGTGTTGTTGGGCATGATCCGTGGAATCAACCACAGTATTTCAACCTTCCTAGCACCCGTCGAACTATTAATTGACGAGTTAGAATCTACATCCAATATCGACATAAGATCCATTAACGCTCTACATTCAAGGCTACTCAGACTAAGGCGTTATTTGAAGCCACAGAAATACGTTTTTGAAGATTTAATGAGTGACCTACCTGCGCCATTGAGTAAGCACAACAGTCATATAAAGAACAGCCTTGATACCATCCTGAGAATTAACGAGTCTGTTGAGTTTTACATCGAACAAATTAATGTATTTTTAGCGAGCCTAAGTCAGCAACAAGCTGAAAAAATGAATAGAAATACGTACCTATTTTCTATCATTGCAGGTATTTTCCTCCCTGCTGGGTTTTTCACCGGTTTACTGGGTGTCAATATCGCTGGGATACCCGGAACAGATAACCCGATAGCATTTCCACTATTTTGCGTTGGGCTGCTCGTGGTCATAGCGGCAGAGGTCGTTATTTTGAAAAAATTGAGGTTTATTTAATGGTTGAGTTTTTGCAATCCAATATGTGGCTTAGACAAGTAGTTTTAGGTTTACTTCTTATCACTGTGTATTGGGTGATCAAACGCTTAGGTAAGAACTGGATAGAAACATTAGCGGAAAATAAACGTGTCGAATTGAAGCGAAAGCAGTTCGTGATTAAGTGTTTCAATATTGTTCTGTTTCTACTCTTCATCGCTGTGTTTACGATTGTTCTTAACTTGGGTTTTGGTGATATTTCTCTGTTCTTGTCTTCGATATTTGCGGTGCTGGGTGTCGCTTTATTCGCGCAATGGTCGATTCTAAGTAACCTCACAGCCAGCGTACTAATATTTTTCGTCTTCCCTTATCGCATTGGCGACAGAGTAAGAGTCGCGGAGAAAGACGAAGACATCAGCGGTGTGATCATCGATATCACCATGTTCCATGTTATTCTTCGACACAGTTCGGGCAACATTATCACCTACCCTAATAACCTGATCCTACAAAAAGGCGTAATCAAAGTTTTGGTTGAACCGGAAGCAAAAAGTGAAGCAGGTGATACTGAGCTAACCAAAACTGAAAATTCAGAATCATAAGATTTACTGGTGCCTTAGATATCGGCAAGTCAAACAGATAGACACAGCGAACTGATTCGTAAGATATTAAAAGAGCTTAGTTCGACATGGATTGCAAAACTTGGCGATAAAGGACATTAGAGAGAAGCTTCAATAAGGTAAAAAGTCTAACACCCAATACTTACGCCAAACAAGGCGGATTAACCATAGATGTGTATGGTGGAGTGAGATCGGACTAACCCAACCTTGCTCTATAACGAACGCTCTGTTTATAACTTACACCTCTGCCTTTTGTGTCTCATTCGTAGCAAGTTTTATTGAGTTTAGAATTGCGACTCCATATACTGGAAATACCATCAGACGGAGGGCAATAATGAATAATAAAAACAAACACATAGTTTTAATTCATGGTCTGTATATGCCTGCGTTGATCATGCAATATCTAGATAGAAATTTTAAGAAACGCGGCTTCACCACCCATAAGTTCGCCTACAACTCACTGCGCTTTCCTTCCGCAGCAAAACGCCTAAATCGCTTCGTGAATGCGCGCTTTGATGAACACGATAAGGTCTATTTCTTTGGTCACTCACTCGGTGGCTTACTCATTCGTCACTACTTTAAGTTTTATCAGCCCAATTTTGCCGACACCTGCATTATTACCGCAGGGACGCCGCACAATGGGGCAACTATCGCCAAAACACTGTCGAATCATGGGCTTGGTTTTATATTTGGTTCGAGCAAAATGATCTTAAGCGATGGCCTGGGTGACTACGATATTGATGTGCCGATTGGCGTGATTACAGGTACCTACGACGCCGGAGTCGGACGTATTGTTCTGGGAAGAAACCCGGGCGATGGCACAGTCACACTCGAAGACGCCAACCTGAGAGGAGCAACGGATACTTACGCCCTCAAACTCAACCACACGGCGCTCGTCTACTCCAAAGAAGTCGTAACACTGTCGGCTCAGTTCATCGAACACAGAGCTTTTAAGGACGCTTCATAGCTTATTTCCATTAGCTTTTGCGCGTTGACTCCTGTATCGAGCTCTGTTCTCTTATATGTGAAAGACAAAAACAAAAATACCACTCTGCGATAAGAGTGGTATTCAAAGATTCATTACTGAAAGTGAGTGCTTGTTATACTTTCTATACTTGTTACAAGCGATTAACTCGTGTTGGTAGGAACACCTCACCCAACATGCATCGCACCGAACCACCACCAATGTCTTCAATCGTTTTCACGTTAAATGGCAGCAGTTTTCCATGCGTCGAAAGCTGAGCTAACTGGGCTGGAGAAAACGCATCGTAAGCCGATTGAGACATCGCGATCACCTTGTCGCCATTCACGGTTTCAAGCTGCAGGATGTTGCCACAGAAACGGTTCATCTGATCAATTGAGATAGAGATAACCTGCTTATCTTTAGCAAGCGACTTCACCACAAAGCGGCGTTCAAACTCAGGAATCACTTCATCACAGATCACGCAGAAGTTATCGCCAATCGCCATCATCACATTGGTATGGTAAATCGGTTGGCCAGACGGTAATGCCGTTTGGAACGAGACCACGCGAGAATAACCAATGCGCTTCGCATAATCTTCTAACACTTCGCGGTCACAACGCTGAGAAAGCGCAGCGTAGATGGTCTTGTTGATATGGTCGATCACCATCACGCCCGTGCTCTCTAGATAAGAACCTTGCGCGATGTAAGACTCTAGAGACTCGCTATGGTTAACAATGCGACCCGACGCTTCTAACGCTTCAATAAGAGCATTTGGCTTAACTTCATTCTGACGGTTTTCACACGCCATAGGGAACGTGAATAAGCTTCCATCACTACAGGTACTGAACCAGTTGTTTGGGAAAACAGCATCCGGAGTTTCAACGCCCAATTCTGGGTAATCAAACTCTACAACTTGCACACCTTCTTTACGCAACGAAGCGACCATAGCTTTAAATTCGGCCATCGTTTCTACTTTCACCTCAGCTTCGGTCAGATTAACTCTGTGCTGAAATTCGTTATCACGTGCTGTTTCTTCGTTAAATTTAAACTCTTTTGGTGGCACCATAACAACGCAATTGGCGTTTTGAACATTAGTGATATGAAGTGATTTTTTGTGTAGGTTTAACATTTCAACCGTCCCTATCTTTTATTTACTTCAGAATTGTAAACAACTTGTTACGACAAGATTCACTGAAAAGAATATTGATTTGAATATTTATCCCAAACAATTACTGCAGATCTTAGATTAATCGGTAATTTTTACTGCAAGATAACAGCACATCAGAAAGAACCAACTGTATGCATATTCGTTAAGTCACTTTATGGATAAATATTCTGATTCCATTTTCTCGCCCATCACGAGTTTTGATTACAATTCAATCCATTTAACGTTAGGATTATCACCGTTGCATAACAATCAATTACGTTTGAAATCAGCTTAACTTTTCCTGTCTAATTCAATCTAAAATAAGCGTCATGAAAGACACTCTTTGGACCTTTCCTGCATCGCTTAGACAAAGTTTTAGTGTTTTAAAGCCAAGTGCCTAAATAGGCGCTAGAACAAAATCCATCGAATGATTTAATACTGATAAGAACCCATGGGCGCTTATATAATTTCAAACTAAGACAGTTAAATTTCAAATCAAGACTATAAAAACAAAGCTGCACCAACGATGCAGTCGCTTATAGATGCACTAGTTTATAAAGGGAAATCTATGTACAAGAAATTTGAAGGCTTTACTGAAGCCTTTCCAAAGGGAGAGCCGATACAAACTCCTACTGGCATACTGGCATTCTGCCGCCATTACACTCGAGGTTTCGAAAAACCATTGATTTTGCTCGGGTTGATGAGCATGACCATCGCGATCATCGAAGTCGCGCTGTTCGGTTACATGGGGCAATTGGTCGACTGGCTATCAACAAGCAACCCAGACACTTTCTTAGCAGACAACGAATCGACATTGATGGGGCTCGGTATTCTGCTGTTGGTTGTGATGCCAATCTTGATCAGTGTTTACTCGCTATTGCTTCACCAAACTTTGCTGGGCAACTACCCAATGTCGATTCGTTGGTTAGCACACCGCTACCTTTTGAAGCAAAGCCTGTCCTTCTATCAAGATGACTTCGCCGGACGTGTCGCGACCAAAGTGATGCAAACCTCGCTTGCAGTGCGCGAAACTGTGACCAAGATGGTCGATGTGTTTGTCTACGTGACGGTTTACTTCACGGCGATGCTGTTCATGCTTGCTGAATCAGATTGGCGCTTGATGGCTCCGATGCTGATTTGGCTATTCGTTTACATCGGTATTCAACTGCACTTCGTGCCAAAGCTAAAAGACGTGTCTTCAGAGCAAGCGGATGCTCGTTCACTGATGACAGGTCGTATTGTTGATAGCTACACCAATATTGCGACAGTAAAACTGTTTTCACACAGTAAACGTGAAACCGAATACGCTGAAGAAGGCATGGAAGGTTTCCTAGATACCGTGTATCGACAAATGCGCCTTGTTACTGGCTTCAACATCTGTGTTGAATTCGCTAACTACCTACTGGTATTCAGCATCGCGGGTATCTCTATCTACCTATGGCTCGATAGCGCAATCACTGTGGGTGCCATTGCGATTGCGGTGAGTTTGGCTCTACGTATTAACGGCATGTCGAAATGGATCATGTGGGAGATCGGTGGCCTGTTTGAAAACCTAGGTACCGTGATTGATGGCATTAAGACCATATCGAAGCCCATCGCTATCGAAGATAAGAAAGATGCGCAGCCACTTAAGGTTCCACAAGGCGGCATCAACTTCGAAAACGTGAGCTTCAACTACGGTGAAAACAAAGGGGTTATCAATAAGCTAAACCTAAACATCAAACCAGGTGAAAAAGTAGGCTTGGTTGGACGCTCTGGCGCAGGTAAATCGACATTGGTTAACTTGTTACTGCGTTTCCACGATGTAGAAAGTGGTCGCATCCTGATTGATGACCAAGAGATCTCGAGCGTTACTCAAGATTCTCTGCGTAGCAACATAGGTATGGTGACCCAAGATACCTCACTGCTGCACCGTTCGATCAAAGACAACATTCTTTACGGTCGACCAGAGGCATCAGACGAAGAAGTATACGCGGCAACTAAACAAGCACACGCGCATGAGTTTATCGAAACGCTAACCGACCCGTTTGGCAACATTGGTTACGATGCTCAAGTAGGTGAACGTGGCGTTAAGCTTTCTGGTGGTCAGCGTCAACGTGTCGCTATCTCACGTGTTCTTTTGAAAAATGCACCACTATTGGTTCTCGATGAAGCAACTTCTGCACTCGATTCTGAGGTAGAAGCGGCCATCCAAGAGAGCTTAATTGAGCTAATGGAAGGCAAAACGGTTATTGCGATTGCACACCGCCTATCCACCATTGCAGCAATGGATCGCCTGATCGTTTTGGATGAAGGGAATATCGTTGAAGAAGGCACGCACCAAGATCTGATTAACCAAAATGGTATCTATGCGCAGTTGTGGAATCACCAAACCGGTGGCTTCATTGCCGATGACCTTGAGCAAGCTACAAACGCTTAATTTTTGTGCTATTTTAAAAGTGCGATGTGATTCACAGCAATTTGTTTATTAGCGGTAAATTACACATGGCAGAATGTTATGTCGTAATTATATAATGACATTAACACCAAAGACGCCTCGCTTGCGCGTTCTGGAATAAGGCTAGACTTCGGGGGGAGGCTAGCCTTTTTTATGCCTGCTGTCCCGTCCTGAAATGTGT
>NZ_JBFRNC010000039.1:0-10048 GCF_041470825.1 Vibrio sp. 10N.261.55.A10
GCCGCGATGAACCTTTTTTTATTCCACTTATGAATAAAAACGCCTTTTATATAAACAAATGTTTGTCATGTGATAGAGCTAACACTCTAATTTGGGTTTTGTAATAAAATGATGTTTTATTGGTAAGTATATGTTTAATATGATTTTAACAAGGTTCAGCTAACGGTTGTATGCTCGAAAACATTTGCACAATAGTGTGAAGTGTTTCAAAATTACGAAGTTATATTGAAATTTTTTGTGCATTGAGGTTCTTATGAAAGTCATTGATTTATTTAAACTCCGAGGCGATAGCATGTCTTCGCAACACTCAGAGTTTATGCAATGGATGTCTCCAGCTCTTAGAGATTACTGGGGCGACTTTCTTAATCGTACGCAAAATAGACATTTCTTTGCGTGGGTTCGTGATCACCACAAACCTGCTGTCAATGAAGATGCACCAGAGATGCCGGTGGAACAGCCGATCGTACTTAAGCCAGAAGCACAACTTGTGTTTGATGAGCTTAATCAACAGATCGGTGAAGTCATCCATACTGGCGACTGGATCAATGTAAGTCAAGACCGTATTAACCAGTTCGGCCTTGTTACTGAAGATATGCAGTGGATTCACACTGAGCCTGAAAAAGCGGAAACAGACTCTCCGTTCAAAACAACCATCGCACATGGTTTTTTAACTTTATCTCTGCTTCCTCGATTGACTGACAGTGTTGACCCTGACAAGTCTCAATTCCCAACAGCGAAGATGGTCGTAAACATTGGTCTTAACCAAGTACGTTTCCCATACCCTGTTAAATCGGGCAGTAATGTTCGTGCTAAAAGTACGCTAACAAAAGTAACGCCAATTAAGAAAGGCCTAGAGATTGAACGCGAAATTCGCGTCGAAATCGAAGGTATTCGTCGTCCTGGCGCTGTGATCGTTTCAGTGATTCAACTTCACTTCTAAACGAACCATATAGATTCCAAAAAAAAGAGAGAGCTTAATGCTCTCTCTTTTTTTTCATAAGATAAAACTCACTCACTTATTTAATGCGAGTGTAGCCATACTCTTCGATAAGGTCTTGCCCTTGCTTTGACTTCACGAACTTGATGAAGTCTTTGCTCTCGTCAGAAACTGAGTCTGTCTTGTGCAGCAACAAGAATGGGCGAGCCAATTCATAGCTGTGGTTAGCAATGTTCTTAGATGTTGGCTCTACGCCTTCAAATGTAATTGCTTTAATCGAACGGTCGATTGAACCAACAGAGATAAAACCAATCGCGTGTGGGTTATGGTTAACAATCGTTTTAACCATGCTGTTGCTGTTTACAACCAAGTTATTTGGGTTGATGTCAGACACTAGACGGTCATTAATGATCTTCGTTAAACCAAGCAAGCTTTCGAAGCTATAGCGTGAGCCAGAAGACGCTTCGCGAGTGACAACTGCGATAGGCTGATCTGCGCCACCCACAGCTTTCCAGTTCGTGATTTTGCCTTTGTAGATATCGAACAGCTGCTCACGTGTAACGTTGCTTACAGCGTTTGAGCGGTTAGTTACTACAGCTAGGCCGTCAAAGGCAATTGGAAATACCTTCAACTTCTCGTCTTGTTCGCGGTCGGTTAAATAACGCGAGCTCATACCGATGTCAGAGACACCTTTATTAACCATGGTAATACCTGCTGTAGAACCAATGCCCTGAACCGCAATATAGTTATCAGGGTGAGTCTTGTTGTACTCCTCAGCTAATACATCCATCACTCGTGATACTGAAGTGGAGCCCGAAATAGTGGTTTCTTGTGCTAAAGCAGCATGAGAAGACAGGGCTAAGGATAAAAGAGAGGCAAGCGCGACTCGTAACATAAACAACTCCTAGTTAATAACATTTGTCGCATATGATAGGTCGGTTATATGACACTTTTGTGAAATTCCATACTCTCGATGTATAGCTGTTCGCTTGATGAGTCGTAGCTTTCTGGGTTTCCGAAAGCAAGATTCGTTTCTGGGAGCAGGGCAGGTATTTTGATTACGCTTGTTCGCTAAAATGTTTGTTGAGTCCTAAGCTAAGTAGAGGAATTCACTACTTAGAAGTTTCTATGAAGTTACAAGGGGTGTTATGTCCGTCATTCATATCGAGCTGAATCGTCTTTTAATTGGGGCCGAGAGGCTCTGTATATCTCGAAATCGAAGTTTACCTGTCGAGCTAGGCAAATCCCTATATGAAGAGTGTGAGGGTGGTGTGCTGTTTTCTCAGGCGCATTATCTACTCGACTCATCTCACAGTGATTATACAAACGAGATCGTCTGCGTGACTTTTGATGAGTCGCTGTCTTGTTGGTTAGTGATGGTGCCGCTTGAAGGGGATGTCGAAACCGACTCTGTGAATTGGGGGCCGTATCCGTACCTTCCTAAATCGAAGGATCTTGATGCTATTTTGGCGGAAATAGAAAAAGACCCTAAATCGTACTTCTGGTCATAGTCACTCTGTTTTCACGTTTGCTGGTGGCCTGCTCGCAAAGCTGAATCAATGAGTATCAAAACTCAACCACTGAATCCCAAAGCCAAATCATCTCATCCCACACCCAAGTGGCTTAATATTGAAGCCACTTGGTTTACACCAGTTCCCAACTAAGACGTCCACATCAATCTATCGCTTTGTTTCTTTAAACTTGCGGCTTTACGCTCTGCAGTTGTGCTTGTGCCACTAGCGATCGGAAGTCTTTTGGTGTTTTTCCGTGATACGTTTTAAAGGCCGTGCTGAAGTGAGCGGCACTTTTAAAGCCTGACTCATACGCGATTTGAGTGATCGACTTATCCGATGTTCTTAGCTGAGTGGCTGCATGAGCAATACGTTTTATCTTTAATAAGTTTGAGAACGACAGATCTTCAGCCGATAAGCGACGTTTAAGCGTAGCCGGTGACATTCCCATGTAACTGGCGAGCGTATCCAAAGAGATATTGTTTTCAATGTTTTGCTCGATGTAATGAATGACTCTTTGGGTCACGGTTAACCTTGAAGCTCGAGCAATAATAGCCAATAGAGCTGGGTACTGTTCCACCATCAAAGACAGCAAACTTAAGCCTAATTGAGTGAGTGCGTAGTCATTCTGAGAAGAAGAGTTGGCCAGTGACATGATGAGATCTTTCAACTGACAGAGCTCAGTATCCGTTTGATTGAACTTAATGTACTTGTCTGGGATTCGAGCGGACTCTAAATCGCTGAACTGATTAATGAACTTTTGAAAGATAGCCAAATCAAAATCTAAGCAGGTTGCGCTGAATTCGCCATTTTCAGTGTTAACCGTGATGTCTTTAATCTGACCAGAATTGTAAAGGGTGAAATCTCCCGCTTGCAACGAGGCTTGAGTACCATTGGGCAACACAAAAGAAATGCTGCCTTTCGACACTATAAAGATACCGTTTTTAGAGGCAGGATAACGTTCTCGTCTCCTGGGAATGAAGTTTCTGAACTGAGTAACTGTGATTGATGACATAGTGAGCTTCTTTGACGTTGTAAATTGATTGCTTATTGATTGTTTTTTTTAAGTATTGTTTAAGCATGAGACATTTACAAAAAAGGCGCTAATAATTAGCGCCTTTAGAAGTGAACCTTTGAAGCTTTTGACCTTGATAGCTTTGACCTTGAAAGCCGAAACCTTGAAAGCTGTAGCTGTTAACGCCTTTAAGCTTCGGTTTCGTTTGTCGTTTCAGGCTCGCTAGGCAAGTCCGCAAATACTTGAGTAGGTTTTGCTACTAAGTTACGGTTTTCCTGATTAACTTCAGAGAGAACTACTTCTAAAACGTCTCCCAGTTTGTATACCATTTCTTTATCGATAGATACAGTACCCATATCACCGTTGCACTCTATTCTTTCTTTATTATTAAGAATGAGAGATCCAGGGATAAATGCAGCAGCACCATTTTCAAGTAAACGTACACGCATACCTGCACGGTTAATATCGAAAATCTCAGCTTGGAAACGAGTTTCTTCTGCTGGAGCATTGGCTAGAGTGCGAGCATACAACCAATCGCCAACATTACGCTCAGCCATGCCGTGGTGACGGCGGTGCAGGGCAAGTTCATCACCGATAGTTTCATCTGGTGTTTGAATTGGCGCTTTACCTAAGATGTGTGCTTTAAGCATACGGTGGTTAATCATGTCGCCATATTTACGAATTGGAGAAGTCCAAGTTGCGTAAATATCTAATCCCATCGCGTAGTGCGGTGCAGGCTCATTGCTGATCTCGCTATACGCTTGGAATTTACGAATACGGTTGTCGTAGTAGCTGTTATCTAAAGAACCTAACCAACGACGTAGAGTAGCAAAACCTTCTAGAGAAATGATTTGCTCTTCAGTGAACGGCGTTTCCGCTTGCGGGTTTACCAGTTCAAGAACGTCGGAGATTTTCTCAGCCTTGAAACCAGAATGGCAGTTAAACACACCTTGGTTGAAGCTCTCTTTTAGTACTCGGCCCGCACAGATGTTCGCGCTGATCATTGATTCTTCAACCAGCTTGTTTGCGCTACGACGCATGTCAGCGTGGATAGCGACAACATCGTTATCTTCGCTCAGTTCAAAGCGGTAGTCAGGGCGATCTGGGAACACAACAGCGTTTGCTGAGCGCCATGCTGAACGTGCTTGAGCAAATTGGTGAAGATCAGAAACAATTGCAGCAATCTCTTCTGATGGTTGCCATTTCTCTGATGCACCTGTTTCTAGCCAGTCTGATACGTTGTCGTAAGCAAGACGAGCATGAGATTTGATGTTTGCAGCGAAGAAGTTAATGTCATCACCGATAACGCCACCTTTAGATACCGTTACTGTGCAGCAAAGTGCAGGACGAACTTCGTTCTCGATCAGTGAACATAGGTTGTCAGCAAGATCACGAGGCAACATTGGGATGTTGCGACCAGGAAGGTAGATAGTGAAACCGCGCTCGCGTGCCACTTTATCCATCGCATCATCTGGAGAGATGTAAGCCGTTGGATCAGCAATTGCGATAGTCAGTTCAAAATCACCGTTCTCTTTCTTCTTCGCGTAAAGCGCGTCATCCATATCTTTTGTGCTTTCGCCATCGATAGTCACAAAAGGGACGTGCGTCATGTCTACACGTTCAAGATCGGCGTCATCGTTGATTAGCCAGTTGTCGATGCCTTCAGGCTCGCTGTTTGGTAGATCGTTTTGTGCCAGCGTTACCCACCAAGGTGCAATCTTGTCGTCAGCGTCTGTGATTTTCTCAGAGATCTGAGCCAAGAAACCATTGTCACCTTTTAATGGGTGTTGAACGATATGAGCAACAACCCAGTCACCTTCTTTAAGCGTTTCAGGGTTTAGACCCTTCATTGCTTTCGCTTTAAGTTGCAGTTTTTTGAGCTGCGGGTGATCAGGAACAACGTTCAATCGGCCTTTGAAAAGCTTAACTCGTGCAATAAAGCGAGTAAGACCTTGTTCAACCAATTCCTCAGGCTCTGCTACTTCGCGCTCTTTCTCTGTGCGAATGATGGCAATCACCTTGTCACCGTGCACACATTTCTTCATGTACGGAGGCGGGATAAAGAAGCTTGTTTTGCTATCAACTTCGAGAAAACCAAAACCTTTTTCAGTGGCTTTGATGGTACCTTCCTTTTTAGGGAGGGTTTCTTGGATTTGCTGCTTGAGCTGAGCGAGTAGAGGATTATCTTGAAACATTTTGACTTTTATCTATCGAGGACAATTGAGCACACTATAATCATTGCGAGGCTTGATTACTACTTAAAGGCGAAGTGAGCGTTAATTAATTGCCCTCTTATTTAACTAGGTCAATTTGCTAGGAGATGGGTGCTGTGACGAGATATTCATCAAGTTTTGACGATATGATAACCAGTATTGATGTAAAAGCGAAAAATATGTGATGTATTTCAATTTTTTCTGGATTTTTTTATGCATTTAGGGAATAATCCGCCTCCCTTAGACGTCCCTAATGGCTTGAAGTGTTTTATTACTGCTTCGTAACTCTGAATGGAATCAGTATCTGATTGGATCAGTATTGGAATTGATAGAGCTCCCGGGACCTTTTGTTTACTTATATATAGTGGGATCCCAATGTCCGAATCTGTAATTCAATTTAATGAATTAGCCCTAAACGATAACATTCTTTCAGCTCTTGATAGCATGGGTTTCGTTTCTCCGACTCCAATCCAAGCAGCAGCTATTCCTCTTCTTCTTGAAGGCCGTGACGCACTAGGTAAAGCACAGACTGGTACTGGTAAAACAGCAGCATTCTCTCTGCCTTTACTTAACAAAATCAACCTGAACCAACACAAACCACAAGCAATCATCATGGCTCCTACTCGTGAGCTAGCGATTCAAGTTGCTGCGGAAATCAAAAACCTTGGCCGTGATATCAAAGGTCTTAAAGTTATTGAAATCTACGGTGGTGCTTCAATTGTTGACCAAATGCGTGCTCTAAGCCGCGGTGCTCACATTGTTGTTGGTACTCCAGGTCGTGTTAAAGACTTACTAACTCGTGACCGTCTACACCTAGATGAAGCACACACATTTGTTCTTGATGAAGCAGATGAAATGCTGAAAATGGGCTTCGTAGATGACGTTACTTGGATCCTAGAGCAAGCTCCAGAATCTGCACAACGTGTACTTTTCTCTGCAACTATGCCTCCAATGGTTAAGACTATTGTTGACCGTTACCTACGTAACCCGGCTAAAGTTGACGTTGCTGGTACTAACCACACAGTTGATAAAGTAGCGCAGAACTTCTGGGTTGTTAAAGGCGTAGAAAAAGACGAAGCAATGTCTCGTCTTCTAGAAACTGAAGAAACTGACGCGTCAATCGTATTCGTACGTACTCGTCAAGACACTGAGCGTCTAGCTGATTGGCTATCTGCACGTGGCTTCAAAGCTGCTGCACTGCACGGTGATATTCCTCAGTCTCTACGTGAGCGTACTGTTGATCACATCAAACAAGGTGTGATCGACATCCTAGTTGCAACTGACGTTGTAGCTCGTGGTCTTGATGTTCCACGTATCACTCACGTATTCAACTACGACATCCCATTCGATGTTGAATCTTACATCCACCGTATTGGTCGTACTGGCCGTGCTGGACGTAAAGGTAAAGCGATCCTACTAGTTCGCACTAACCAAATTCGCATGCTTCGCACAATCGAGCGCGTAACTAAGTCTCAAATGGAAGAAATTCAACTTCCTCTACGTGACCAAGTTGCTGCTGCACGTGTTGCTAAGCTTGGCGCTGAACTTGAAACTGAGAAAGAAAGCAAAGCACTAGAAAACTTTGCAGGTCTTATCTCTACTCTTCAAGAGTCTCTAGAAGTTGATGCTGCTACTCTAGCTGCAATGCTTCTTAAGCGTCAGCAAGGTAAGAGCCCACTATTCTACGTTGGCGAAGACCCAATGATCGCTGCTATTGAGCGTGATAAGAACCGTCGCAAAGAGCGTCGTGAAGATCGTGACAACGGCCGTGACGGTGGTGGTCGCAACTTCAATACTCAAGATTGGGATACTTACCAACTACAAGTTGGCCGTGAGCAAGGCGTTCAGGTTAAAGACATCGTTGGCGCACTAGCAAACGAACTTGGCCTAACTAAAGGTTCTATCGGTGCTATCAAGCTAGACCAAGGTTCTACTTACGTTCAACTGCCAAAAGCAATGAACTCTGAAACTGCTGGTAAGCTAAGCAAACTTCGCATTCGTCAAAAAGAAGCTGGCGCTGTAGTTGTTGATTTCAATGACTTCCGTGAGCCTCGTCGTGGCGGCGGCGGTCGTGATGGCAACCGTGGTGGCAACCGTGGCGGTCGTGATGGTGGCGGCTACCGTGGTAACCGTGAAGGCGGCAACCGCGAAGGTGGTAACCGTGAAGGCGGTCGTGGTGGATACCGTGGCAACCGTGATGGTGCTCGCGATGGTAACTCTGCTGGCGGACGTGATGGCGAACGTCGTTTCGACCGTAACCGTGGTGGCGATCACCGTGGTAACTTCCGTGGCGAACGTGGCCATGGTAACGGCAATGGCGGTGGTAACCGTGGTCGTCGTCCAGAGCGCAACGAAGGTTAATCAACCTGTCGCTTAGACGCTTTAGGTCTAGACACTGAATTTAAAAGCCGAGCGTAATGCTCGGCTTTTTTGTGCCTGCTATTTGAACTTAAGCTTTTGTTGGCTCGATATTCGTAGCTAACTTACTTTAATCAAGCTTCGTTCCTGTAACTATGCTTCGTCCATGAAACTAAGCATCGCGCCTAGAACGAATGTTAGTGCCAAAACTTAGCTGTATCGCGTTCTAAGCCCATACCAAAAGAACGTGCTACAAGATGCTAAAACAAAGAGTGAAGGCTATCTAAGCGTCGTTACAGTGCATCTATTCGTAGAGTTGTGCTCGAAGGCAATCAAAATAAGATCAGATCACTATTCTCAACTTCAGTGAGCTTTTTGATGCAAACACTGAGCAATTGAGAAATCGAGCAAAAAGTTATCGGTAATGATAAGCAGACGAAAGGGAAGGGTGGTTGTTTTTTAAGCGGATCACCTGCATTTGTTCGAGTCGCTTTAATTAACTGAATCAAGTTAAAAATAACGTGAGCACTCGTTTGCGTCACCTGTTCATTAATTTTCTTATTCAACTATTTTTTAATTTCGCTCTCGAAATAAATAATTTAATGACCAAGATCAACTTAATTGTGTTCATTTAGTGATTTTTTCAAAACAAAAGTTGAAAGATTCAAAAATTATTGAATAATGGACTTAACTAAAATTGAAGTAAACACTTCATCCAATTCGTACTGAAACAGGATCCATATCCAATGTCTAATTCGTTTGTTCTGGTTATTAACTCGGGTAGTTCATCCCTAAAATTTGCTGTAATCGATTCTGTTTCTGGTGAAGCAGTATTAAGTGGCCTAGGGGAGTGTTTTGGTCTTGAAGATGCTCGTATGAGCTGGAAATATCAAGGCGAGAAAACTGAAATTGCCATTCAAGGCGAAGATAACCACCACAAAATTGCCATTGGCAAATTGGTTGGCCTGATGGAAGATCTAGGCTTCACTGCTGATATCGTGGCTATCGGTCACCGTATCGTTCACGGTGGTGAGAAGTTCACTCAAACCGTTCGTATTACTGAAGAAGTAACGAACGAAATTGAAAGCCTATCTGACCTAGCTCCACTTCATAACCCTGCAGGTGCTGTCGGCATTCGTGCTGCGATTGAAGCTTTCCCTTCTCTACCTCAATTTGCTGTATTTGATACGGCTTTCCACCAAACAATGCCACAACGTGCATTCACTGGTGCAATCGCAAAAGAGCTATACACAGACTTCGGCGTACGTCGTTACGGTTTCCACGGTACGAGCCACTACTTCGTTAGCCGTGAAGCTGCGAAGATGGTTAACAAGCCTATCGAAAAATCTAGCTTTATCTCTGTTCACCTAGGTAATGGCGCATCTGTATGTGCAATCAAAGACGGTAACAGTGTTGATACTTCAATGGGCTTCACACCACTTTCTGGCCTAATGATGGGCACACGTTGTGGTGACCTAGACCCAGGCATCATCGAATACCTACTTAAGAAAGGCTGGTCACAAGAGCAAGTATTTAACTCTCTAAACAAGGAGTCTGGCTTCCTTGGCGTGTCTGGTCTTACGAGCGATGCTCGTGGCATCTTAGAAGCAATGGAAGAGGGCCATGAAGGCGCTAAGCTTGCGTTTGAGGTGTTTACTTACCGCGTATCAAAATACATTGCTTCTTACCTTGCAACGCTAGATTCTTTAGACGGCATCATCTTCACTGGTGGTATCGGTGAGAACTCTCTACCAATTCGTCGTGAAATCCTAAACAACCTTAAGATTCTAGGTTTCGTTGAAGATGTAGCAGGTAACGAATCTGCTCGCTTTGGTGCTGAAGGCATCATCGGTAAGTCTGAAATGCTAAACGCATTAGCAATGGTTATCCCAACCAACGAAGAATTCGTGATCGCCCAGCAGTCGGTTGAACTGCTGTAATTTTTTCAAAAACAGATAGTTAAAAGCGAGCTTAGTGCTCGCTTTTTTGATCTTATATGTTGGATAGACCATCG
>NZ_JBFRNC010000040.1:0-26126 GCF_041470825.1 Vibrio sp. 10N.261.55.A10
CACATTTCAGGACGGGACACAAGATACAAAAAAGCCCCTATTGATTAGGGGCTTTGTACAAATATCATTGAGTCGCTTTCGAGCTTATAACTCAGTTATCAAGCTTATTGCTCGGCTATCAAGGTTATTGCTCAGCTTCTTCAATAAGCTCTTGAACTGGGGATGCCGGTTTGTTTTGAGCAAAACCGCGCAGGCCAACAACATGTACGTGCTCGTGATCTTTAAAGACCTTACGAACCAGTTTGTAGGTTGTGCCTTTCTCAGGGCTAATGTTCTCTGGTGCTGCAATCAAAAGTTGCATACCTAAACGGTCACACAGTTCGAACAAGGTAGAGATAGATTTCGCATCCAGACGAGCTGCTTCATCAAGGAACAACAAACGACATGGAACGATGTCTTTGCTACGAAGTCGACGAGACTCTTCTTCCCAGCTCTGAACAACCATCAGTAGGATAGACTGACCAGTACCGATCGCTTCACCCGTAGACAGTGCGCCCGATTCCGCTTGTAACCAACCGTCTGAACCACGGTTAACTTCAACACTTAATTCTAGGTAGTTGCGGTAATCCAGTAGCTCTTCACCTAGAACTTGTGGAGAACGTTGACCCATATCGATATGTGGGTTAACACGTTGGAACAACTTCGCCATCGCTTCTGAGAAGGTAAAGCGTGTTGATTCAAACAAGTCTTTGTGTTGCTCTTGCTGAGTCGCTAGCCCTGATAGCAAGATCTCGTGGCTTTCACGAATCTTAACGTTCAGACGTACGCCCTTAACCTGACCAAAGTAGATGTTCGACAGCCCTTGGTTCAGCATTCGAATACGGTTCTGCTCGCGCTGAATCGTTTTCTTGATGATGCTTGCTACCGACTCAGAGCTGATCGCCAAGCGGTTTTCACGCTGCGTCAGTTCTTCTGTTAATCGAGCGAGCTCAACTTCCATCTCTTCGATTGCTTCAACCGGATCATCCGTATGAATGATGTCTTGGCGAATACGCTCGCGAAGGTGTTGATAAACCGCAATGTAGAACAGAACCTTACGCTCTGGATGTGCGTTGTCTTCAGATAGACGCAGCGAATCACGTAGGTCGTCATTGTCAGCTACAGCTAGACGTAAAGCACCCAGTGATTTATCCGACATAGAACGAAGCTCGCCCGCCGTTAGGTAAGCCAGTTCACGCTTGTGCAGACGACGTTCAACATCATTTTCACGAGCTAAGCGAAGTACTGAACACCAGCCTGCTTTTGCTGCAACAACGAAAGTACGAAGCTCGGTGTACTCTTTTTGAACTTTCTTAAGACGCTTAGCTAGGGCTTTCATCTCAAGTTCTGTTGACGTAATCGTACGCTCGTATTCACTCTTACGGCTGCGAGATGTATGTAGACGCTCTTGAAGCTCGTCACGACGACGTACAGCACGCTCTTCAGCGCCTTCGTCAGCGTTTACGCCAAACTCTTGTAGCTCTTGTTTGAACTCTTGAACCGTCTCTTGCTTCGCTTGATGTGAGCTCTTCAATGCCGCCAATACTTGGTTGTATTGGTTCATCTGTTCACGAGCTTGCTTCAAGCCATCACGGCCTTTGGTTCTTGCTTGTTCTGCTTGAACCAATTTCGCTTTTAATTGCTCGCTCAGTTCACTGCTCTTGTTAAGCAAGTCAACAGAATCTGCGTAAGCAAAGTAGTGACGACGCTCAATCAGATCAGACAGTGCGAACACTTTGCCTTTTAGCGTTTGTAGAGCGCTGTCGGCTTGACGATACTCGACCTCCAAAGCTTCGAACTGCTCTGGGTCAGCGTCTAGTGCAGATACGATTTGCTCTAGAGAAGTAAGCGATTTGCCGTGCTTATTCAAGTAAGACTTAGCTTCACTTAAACGCTCAAGTTGCGCTTCTAATTCAGCTAAGCGCTCAGCCAATGTTTCGTCTTCTAAAATACGAACCATAGGTGCTAATTTATCTAGCGCACCGAGTGCCTGCTTGCTTTGTAGAAGCTGGCTACGTTGCTGCTGCTCTTTAGAGTTAAGCTCAGCCAGAGAACGAACAATTTGATTACGCTTATCACGAATCGCAGCAAGTGCTTGCTCTGGGTCTGCGTTAAACGCAACGTGCAGGTGCTTTGCAACAAAGCTGTTGAATGCTTGGTATAGGCGATTCAGTTTTTGAGAGTCAAACGCTGCCTTCGCGTGGTTTTCAACCACAACGTCACGCTCTTCGCGCAGTTTCTCTAGGCGTTGTTCACGAGCCGCACGGCCAAACAGTGGGATCTCAGGGAAACGTGAGTAACGCATTTGGCGATCGTTCAGCTGAACACACACTGCGCCTTCAAGCTCATCGGCATTGAATGAACTGTCATCAAACGCGTCGACATCGCCTTCTAGGATGTAAAGGTCTTCTGGACAATCATCAAGATCCACCAGCTTCTCTTTAATACCATCAAGATCAGAAACCACAATTGCGTGACGAGCTGGGCCGTACATCGCACTGAAGTACGGCGCATCACCAATCGTGATGTCATCGTAGATCTCAGAAAGCAACACGCCACCAAGCGTATCCGCTAGGCCTTTGAGGCGAGGATCGTTAGAACCACCTGGAGACGCTAAACGCTCAATTTCGTGCTCAAGTTCAGCTCGGCGCGTAGCCAACTGATCTTTTGCTACCGCTTGAGATTTCTCATCTTCAAGCACTTGTTGCATTTGAGTCATCACCGCTTGGCTATCTTCTAGCTCAGCGTCGGTTTGATCTCTTAATGCTTCAAGCGCATCGTTTGCCGTGATCCATGCTGGAGCAATAGACTCAAGTTTTTGAATCTCTTGATCGTGGTTTTGTTGTACACGACGTTGCTCACTCTTCGCTTCACGCAGCTCTTCTTGAGCGTACTCAAGAGACTCGATCTGCATAGCATGACGTTCACGTTCTTCATCGAAAACCGCTTCGTCAGTCAGTGAGATGTTGTGTTGCTTTTGGTATTCAGTCGCAAGCTCTTTTGCTTGACGCTGCTGAGCCACATCACGAGCCATATCGCGGTGCTGAGCACGCCACTGCTGTTCATTTTCAACAACGTGTTTTGCGTTACGGCCTTTTTCTAAAGCTTGCTTAGCGCTTTGAGACGCTTCTTTACGCTCAACGTCACCCACAATACTTTTAACAAGAGCGAGCGCTTTGTCGAACTGCGCAGAAGCAGCAGAAGACATGTCTAGTTTATGTTTAGTAGACAGCAGCGTTTGAGTGCTTGATTCTTCTTGTGCTTTTAGCTCTGAAACCAGAGTTAGTGCGCTTTCTGCCGTAATAGATTCATCACCAAGCAACTGCTTAGTTTTCTCTAATGCTTGAACCGCTTGCTGGTATTGAAGTGCACGCGTTTGTTGAACATCCAACGCTTGTTGGTAGTCAGCAAGCTGAGTTTTCAGGCTATCCACTTCTTCTTCAGTGATGGTTGCCTGCTCTTCGGCAAGAAGTACTCGCTCTTGAGCTTCTTCAACCACCATCATTTGCTCTTCTAGACGCTCGTTAAGCTCTTCTAGATCTTCGCTGTAGCGGGCAATTTTCTCTTGCTGACGAAGTGCAGTTTGAACCAACTGAAGATGATCCGATGCCGCTTGGTAATCTTGCTCTAGTGCCGATTCTTGATCGACAAGTAGTTCTAGTTCTTCTTGAACGCGATTCAACAAATTGTTTTGATCAAGCAAGGTTTCACGAGAACCGAACAGTTCACCACGGAACTTCATGGTTTGATCTAACTTGTTACGACGATCGTTTGCATGGCGCATGTAATCTGCAGCCACGTAGTTCGTAGATTCAGTGATCAAGTGCTTGAACAGGTCACGATCCGACTGAGTCGTCTTGATCGCTTCTAGCGTCATGCGGTTTTCACGTAGTGCTGATTCCATGTCTTGGAATGCTTTCTTCACACCACCGTTTTGCGGTAGAAGGTAATCACGCAGAGAGCGCGTAATTGCACTTGAGATACCACCGTAAAGTGATGCTTCAATTAAGCGGTAGAACTTAGAACGGTCGCTGCTGTTACGCAGTTTCTTCGGTACCACACCGTATTCAAACATCTGTGAGTGGTAATCAACAATCGAAGAGAAGGCTTTAAAATGCGCGCCTTCGTATTGTGCAACCGCCGCTTTCACGTCGTTCAACTGACATACGCGAGCGTGGCTGTCTGAAACGTTCTGAATCAACACATCCGTTGGTTTCACATGGCTTGGAAGGCCTTGAATAACGAACGGTTTGATGTCGACTTTCTTATCACGACCCGCAACTTGCTGCAGTTTTACTGCAAACAATAGACGTTGATTACGAGAGTTCACAACATCTAGCGCGGCATAACATGCGCCTGGCTGAAGCTTACCGTAAAGGCCTTTATCACGAGATGACTGCGAGCTACCCGCTTCCGTTGTGTTACGGAAATGCAGAAGGCTTTGGTCAGGGATCAGTGCTGTGATGAATGCCGCCATTGTGGTCGACTTACCCGCACCGTTACCGCCAGAAAGCGTTGTAACCAATCCATCAATATCAAAAGTACGCGCAAAGAAGCCGTTCCAGTTGACCATGGTTAATGATTGATACTTACCTCTTTCAATCATGCTTCACCTTCTACTTTTGTTTGTTCGCCATCGTTTGACTCAAGGTCAAAGTCAGCTTGATCGTTAAAAATGTCTTGTTGACCGTTTTCGTTTACGTCTGCAACTACTTCTGATACAGCTTCCGCTTGTTCTTCATTCAACAAGCTACCTTGGTTAGGCTCTTGGGTATGCACCACAGCTTCACCATCACGGATAAGACGTAATTGCGCTTCTTTCATATCGTCACCAACACGAACGTCAGCGCCAAAGCGGAATACCGCTTCGCTGATACGGAACTTGCCCGTTTCACCAATCGCAATCAGCATGCCGATACGGCGTAAACGACGCAGAGAAGTACGAACTTTTTCGAACAGCTTTTCTTTATCTAAGTCAGAACCAGATGCACGGTTGGTTGCTAGCTTCATGAGTTTTTTCTCATCCGCTAACGACATCAATTCATCAAACAGTTCTTGATTGGTGAAGATACCTTCATGAGCCAGACGTTCTGGGCTTAGGTATAAGAAACACAACACCTTGCCAACCAACATGTCGAGCTCAGACAACACACTACGACCAATCAGAGACGTAGAACGCGGACGCAAGTAAAAGAAACCTTCCGGCGCTTTTACCAGTTCCGTATTGTAGCGTTGATAGAAATGCTGAAGCTCAACTTCAAAATCAGACAGCAACGCGTGGTTATCTAGATCTTCTGTTGAAACATGCTTGCCTGAACGCAGCATGCTATCTAGCGCAGGGAACAGTGGGTTCGCTATCGCTTTTACCAGTTTCTCTGGCATGTAATCATCAGTACTTGTTAATGACATTTGCTTGTACCTTTGCACCGAAATCGTTGATTGCCTGCCAATCTGGCTGAATAGCCTGATAGTCAGACTCTGAGTAACCTAAGCGTACGGCTTGGTCGACAACAATTCTGGCTAAATCAAAATGGTGTGTGCGAGGGTGTGCAGCGAGGTAATCGCGTAACACAAGGCCAAGATCAATTGGCGCGCCTTGCTGTTTGTGAGCTTTTAACATCTCTGCAATTCGATCTGAAAGCAGGTCATTCACTTGCTCAAATTCTTCGTACTCTACGTCGATTGGTGCTTGTCCCATCACTTCGTCATCACGAAGCATAAGCGCTTCATCACGAAGATCCGTCAGCTTCTCTGCATCGGCGTAAGTCAAAAGCCAAGGCGCATCAAAGTAGTCGGTAACCGACTGACGCAAGCGTTGGCTAAAGGCACGGTTTTTATCCATATCAATCGCGGTACGAATAAACTTGTGAACATGGCGGTCGTAGCCGATCCATAAATCGATGGCTTGTTGACCCCAACTGGTGATTCGGTCTAGCTTCATCTGCAAGCCGAACAGGGTTTCGCCAACGAATTCGAGTTCATCGTCACCGTAAACAATTTCTTGAATATCGAGGATCTGTGTTTGCAGTTCATCACCCGCCGCTTGCAAGGTGTCTTGCAATTCTTTCAGCGTGGAAGAGGTTTCTGAAAGCAAGGTTTCACAGTTGTTAATCGCCTCTCGCCAATCCTTGTTTAAAAGGTCGGCAATTTGCTGTTTAACGGTTTGCTGCTGCTCATCCATAACACGTTGGTTAAGATCAATCTGATCGAAAATTTCACCAACAGAATACTTGAGCACGCCGTAAACATTCTTTCTCCAATGTCCTGGAGTTCCGCCTTTTTGTGCTGCTTCAATGGCTTTTGCCATCTCGTCCGCAACCATAGAAAGCTGGATAGACAGTTTTAACTTAGAGAACTGACGGTGGCGTAAGTAATAATCTGAAATACCAATCGCCAATGGTGATAAGCGATAAATACTCGCACCATCGGTGATTTCGCTGGTAAAGCGGCTAATCAACTTCTGTTTAACTAACTCGTTGATGGCATTGTTGGCACGAAACGCGGACGCTTCGCCAGTATCTTCAAACAGTCGAGTGACGATGGTAAATGCATCGTGCAGTTCACCCTCGCCCAACTCTTCATCGAACCTTTCATTGCTTAGTACTGCGATAGCGATCAAAAATGCTAAGCGCTCTGGTGGCAAGTTTAATGAAAAATCATGCTGCTTGACCCAGCCCACCAACTCATCAATTGGCTGCTCTTCGGCAGTTTGAGTCATTTCACTCATTGTGGTTCCTGTTACTGTTCTTCGTCATATCGAATGTATTAGATATGACGCGGGCTTCTTACGATTGCATAGCGCATGTTGTGGCTTCTTTTACCACATTCACCGCTGTTATTGCGCAGGTTTTTGAGCCCAAACGTGAATATAACGGCCTAGTGACAGATATGGCTCTTGGCGACATAGCTGTTTTTCTAGTTCCAATACATCTTCAAATTGGTAATCGCCCATGTACTCCATATTACCTATGTAGTCACTGAAAGAACGAATGCCTGATTTACCACAGATTTCTAGACCGGCGTCTTCTATCCATTGGTAAACCTCTTCTGGCTTCAAGCCTTTTTGTGGTTGCAGCTTAAACCGTTTTCGATGTGGCATCCCATTCAATACATGAGGAATGTTGCCACAAATCACATTTTTCAGGACTAATCCGTGGTGGTTGTAAAACATTATCGAAGCAACGCCACCGGGTTTTACTTGCTCCAACAATAAATCAAGCGCCTCTTTAGGATCGGCTAACCATTCCATTACCGCATGAAACATCACAAAATCGACTTTTTCATCGAGATGTTCTACGACTTTTTGTACCGGAGAATGGATGAATCGATACTGTTCTAACAAACCCGCTTCGTTGATACTTTCTTGTGCAAGCTTAAGCATCTCAGAAGAGAGATCACACAAAGAGACGTTATGCCCTAACGCCGCAATTTTTTGCGACATCTGTGCAAGACCGCCTCCCGCATCAAGCACATGCAGAGGCGAAGCTGAATGGTCAAATTTGCTCAAAGCTTGTTCTAAATCTTCCCATACGATGATCTGACGGATCTCTCCTTTGTCAGAGCCGTAAATATTTTTTGCAAATTTGTGGGCAATATCGTCGAAATTACGGTCTTCAGTCACGGCTACTTGAGTTATTATGTCCTATCGTGCCTGCTATTCTGTCACAGGAATTTCAGGAATAAAGAGGCGATGTCTCTTTTTACTACTAAGTGATGTTTTTTCGGACTATTCGGATATGTTTGAGCTGAAAAAAGTAGTGTCTTCGCTATTGATGCCACTGCCAGCAATGTTAATTCTCGCTTTTCTGGGTTTAGCCCTAGTGATGTTTACTACCAAAAGGAAGACTGGTTGCCTAATCACCCTCTCAGCCCTATGTGGTATTTTCCTAATCGCTTTCCAGCCAGTTTCTAGTCAACTTTTAATGCCAATGGAAAGGCAACACACCGCATTTTTACCTGTCGATGAAACCGTCGATTACGTGATGGTTCTTGGAAGTGGTCACGTCGTAGACGACCAAATTCCACCGACATCAGAACTTAGCCGCACCGGCCTGATGCGTTTAAGTGAAGGGATTCGTATTCTACGCCTCTACCCTGGTGCAAAACTCATTTTGTCTGGCTATGGCGCAGGCACTGAAGTAAGTAACGCAAGAATGATGGCTAAAGTGGCTTTAGCACTTGGCGTAGCAAAGCCCGACATCATTCTGCTTGAAACCGCAAAAGACACCTGGGAAGAAGCTCGCCAAGCCGCTGCGTTCGTTAAGAATAAAAGAATGGTGTTGGTGACTTCAGCGAGCCATATGACTCGCGCACTGAACGAATTCAATTCAGCTGGCATGAAACCACTACCTGCACCAACCAACTACCTTGCACAAGAAGGTATTGTTGAGCCGTGGGAAAAGTACATGCCGAAAGCGCTATACCTTGAGCAGACTGAGCGTTACTGGCACGAAACCATGGGATTGGTTTGGCAAAGCCTGCGTGATTGGCTAGATACAAGCAATGACATTGTTGAAGAGCCTGTTATTCCAGAAGCTTCCAGCTTAATTGAAGATGACGGTGACGTTTCTGCGGCCCAGCCTCAGTAACCCTATTGAATCTTTAAACTCATATGAGCAGACGAGTCGCCAAATATTTATAGATTTTCTGGTCGTTAACAATAAAAGCTAAGTAATAAAAAAGCCGAGACATCAATGATGTCTCGGCTTTTTACGTTTAAATGTCGTTGTTGATTAATCACTCCCAAAGGAAATCAATCACCAGCGAACATGTAACCTTCACCGTGAACCGTCACAAAAATTTGTGGGTTCTTAGGATCAAACTCCATTTTTGCACGCATACGACGAATCAATACGTCGATAGTACGGTCATTAGGCGCGTCCACTCGGTGGCTAATCATATTCAAAATACGTTCGCGGCTTAATACTTGGTTAGGGTAAGAAGACAAAGCCACTAGCAGTTCGTATTCTGCTTTGGTCAGTTTCACTGGTTCGCCGTTCTTGCTTAACGCACGACGAGGGATATCAAATGTCCACTCACCAAAACGAACCACAGACTCATCTGATGTTTCTTCTACAGCGCCCGCTGCTGTTTTACGAGCAGCAGAGATACGCCAAAGTAGGTTTTTAACTCGAACTAATAACTCGCGAAGTTCGAAGGGTTTAGTAACGTAATCGTCAGCGCCCATTTCAAGGCCTACGATCTTGTCGATGCTATCCGTGCGTCCAGTAACTAAAATAATTCCAATGTCTGATTGACTGCGTAATTCGCGAGTTAGCATCAATCCATCTTCGCCTGGTAAGTTGATGTCCAGCATAATGAGGTCAACGTTGTTTTCTTCTAACACGTTTCTCATTTGAGCGCCGCTTTCTGCTTCGCCCACTGTGTAACCCTCGTTCTGGAAGTATCCAACCAGTTTACTGCGGGTTACCACATCATCTTCTACGACTAATACGTGATAGCTCATCTACACCACTTTTCTTATTTAATAGTTTCAGTGACTATTCTATTCATAACTAGTAACAATTCTAGTGGTACAGAAGATAAAAGCCAGAAACATGGATTTTTTTTGATACAAGACAATCTTAAACCTTGCTATTTATCGTCCATCGCAATTCAATATAGGCATTACTACTAACGAGTAACTTTGCGTTTCGCAAATAACCTTGTTATTCAGCCTTGGTGTGCTTATGCCCAAGTGACTTCAAGATGCATATAAGCAACATCACAAGACTAAGTCAGGATCTAACAAATGAAAGATACGAAAGCGTTCAACGAGCAAAGAGCAGAAATATACTGGTGGCTATCAAGCTTATTTGCCAAAGAGCTCACTCAAGAAGAACTCGATCACTACCACTCTATTGAAATTCGTTCTTTCCTAACTGGTTTAGGCGAAAATGAGACACTAAAGCCAGCGATTGATAAGTTAGTGGATGCGCTGAACCGCCTACAAACTCGTGAAGATGCTCAGCTAGAACTGTCTGCAGACTTTTGCGATCTTTTCTTAAAGACAGATAAGCACGGCGCTCTTCCTTACGCTTCAATGTATATCGGCGAAACTGGCCTTTTGAATGATAAGCCAGCAAAAGATATGGAAGAGATCATGGCTAAGCACAACTTAGTTGTGAACCAAGATCTAAAAGAGCCAGCAGACCACATTGCTATCGAACTCGATTTCCTTGGTAACTTGATCATTCGTTCAAACGAAACGAATATTGAAGAAGAACTAGAGAATTCATTTGCCGCTCAACAGCAGTTTATCGAACAACAACTGCTGACTTGGTTACCAAAGTTCAACGTGAAATGTCATGACGTTGATGAATTCGGTTTCTACGCCTCCGTCTCATCGTTGCTACTCGCATTCTGTCAATTAGACACTCAATATTTAGCTGGTGAATAGCTTATTGGATGACTCGTTAAATAAATTCAGAAGAATGTGACAATTCACCCGGATTTCCGGGTGAATTTTATTGCGAGTAATTTCTAGTCAGTCTAAAATTGTGACCGCAAACGATAAAATATGAAACATTCACGAAATGCTATGCTTATTATAGTTTTGAGCATTTCGGTGTTAAGACAAGCCGCTCAATAGCGGTTTTTTGTTTTTTAGCACTTTTAGTACCCAAAGAGCCCTACAAATTTAAGCTCTTAGTTAGGTAGCTTAACGGCTACTTTATTCCGTACTTTGGGAAAGTAGCTTCTAATAGGATAAAACCATGGCCACTATAAAAGATGTCGCTCGCTTAGCCGGCGTATCAACAACAACCGTTTCTCACGTAATCAATAAAACTCGCTTTGTTGCAGAAGCAACGCAAGAAAAAGTAAACAAAGCCGTAGATGAACTGAACTATGCACCAAGTGCTGTTGCTCGTAGCTTGAAGTGTAATACAACACGCACCATCGGCATGCTAGTGACTCAATCAACTAATCTATTCTTCTCTGAAGTTATCGATGGTGTTGAGAGCTACTGCTACCGTCAAGGTTACACTTTGATCCTGTGTAATACGGGCGGTATCTATGAGAAGCAACGTGACTACATTCGAATGCTTGCAGAGAAACGTGTAGATGGCATCTTAGTTATGTGTTCTGACCTAACTGAAGAACTAAGAGAGATGTTAGACCGTCACGCTGACATCCCTAAAGTTATTATGGACTGGGGCCCAGAGAGTTCTCAAGCTGATAAGATCATCGATAACTCTGAAGAAGGTGGCTACCTAGCGACCAAATACCTTATTGAACGCGGTCACTCTAAGATTGCATGTTTAAGTGGCCACTTAGACAAAGCAGCATGTGTTGAACGTATTGCCGGTTACAAGCGCGCACTTAACGAAGCTAAAATTTCTGCCGATGACAATATGATCATCGAAGGCAACTTCGAGTGTGATACGGCTGTTCTTGCTGCAGAACAAATCGTTGAGATGGAAGATCGTCCAACGGCGGTATTCTGCTTTAACGACACAATGGCACTCGGCTTAATGAGCCGACTGCAAGAAAAAGGCATCCGCATTCCTGAAGATATCTCAGTGATCGGTTACGACAACATCGAACTCGCTGAATACTTCTCTCCGCCGTTAACGACAGTTCACCAACCAAAACGTCGTGTTGGTAAGAATGCATTCGAAATTCTATTGGAGCGCATCAAAGACAAAGACCACGAAAAACGCGTCTTCGAAATGCACCCTGAAATTGTTGAACGAAGTACAGTTAAGACGTTAAATTAATTGATAATTCGAGTTTAATTTCATCAAGCGCACCTTTCGGTGCGCTTTTTTTATCAGCAACTATAATGAGCCCAGATGCACAACGGAAAGATCATTAATTGAAGCAGTATCACATTTTGAAATATCAAGTGTGAGCTTCATCCAACAAAAACTTTATTCTATTCAATCAGTCACGCACAGGGCAAACCACTCGAAAGAGTGAGACGCAAAGCTTCCGGCCTAAACCACTCGTTGGTATGGTAGCGGGGTTACCGATGGCAAAATGCAGTAACTACTAATAATTTAGTAATTTACGGCTTATTGACAATTTAATTGCAACATTTTGCTAATCTCTCGGACCTGCTTATTTGGTGGCGTAGTTCAAATACACCGAGATAAATAACATGGATAAACCGATACTAAAGGATTCAATGAAATTATTTGAATCCCTAGGAAAAATAAAATCACGCTCGATGTTTGGTGGCTTCGGTCTTTTTGCTGATGACACTATGTTTGCTCTGGTTGTAAATGACCAGTTGCACATACGAGCAGACAAATGCACAACGAAACAATTCGAACAACAAGGGTTTCAACCGTACGTCTACAAAAAACGTGGTTTCCCTGTCGTTACTAAATATTTCGCTTTACCTGAAGGCCTCTGGCAAGACCAAGAGAAAATCTTGCAGCTTGCAACCACGTCTCTAGGTTTTGCTAAAGAAGAAAAAGCTGAGCAGTCTTCTGCTAAGCCGACCCGACTCAAAGATCTGCCTAATCTTCGACTCGCTACCGAGCGTATGTTGAAAAAGGCAGGGATCGATTCTGTAGAACGTTTATATGAATCTGGCTCTGTAAACGCATTTAACGCCATCAAAGAATCGCATGCGTCTTCCGTCAGTATTGAACTACTTTGGGCGCTAGAAGGCGCGATCAATGGTACACATTGGTCTGTTATACCGCAGCAACGTCGCGAAGAGCTTATCAATCGCGTCAATTAACATTGTCAGTGCAATCTATATACATAACTAAGCCGCATTTACTGCGGCTTTTTTTATGTCGACAAAACTAGTCTTATGTATAGCTGAACCACTGAGTTCAAAAAGATGGACGGTAATAGTATTTGTAATCCACTTTAACCATCGGAATGAAGTTAATTTCTCCAGAGGAATCCATTATTTCTTTTACTTTGATGGTACCGTTTTTGATTTCAAACGAGCGTACATCTACTTTTTCAGAGGCTTGCGGTAAGATTTTGCTCAATTCATATGAGCGCTTACTGTTTATATCCATCCAGATTTTTTTTCCAGATTCGTAAGCCTGTGATTGGCTCGCCACTACATCGCCTTTAAATACTTTAGACTCAACAGCCGCACGGTGATAGACGCCCGATCCCATGGCTTGGAAAGAGAATAGGCCCGTTGTAGCAATAACCGTAATCATTGATAATAATTTCATAGCTAGCTCCTTAGTTGTCTGCCTGAATAATTATCTAAAACAATCTTCATGCCACGATTGTTACGTATATAGAACGAGCCAAGACCAAAACTCTTTCAAATTTTTGTTACTTTTTACGTGGTACAAATTATCGCTAATAAAATAATGCATACAAAACAAGTCCCTAGCAGAGAGTCACAACCTTCTAATCAACGAATCTTTTTCCACCTCTATTCCGCCAATACTTGTCGCTAACATAAGACTAAGCAATTAGGCTAGCTTTTTGCCCCCGATCCATCGTCTAGAACAAATAGTTTTTTATTAACTGGTGAAAGTTAATCTATGCTTTGCCTGTCTATCTATACTATCGGTATGCATTGAAAATTTAGAGGAAGTATCAATGAGTAAGAAAATGATATTGGGTATTGTGTTGGTCATAACCATCGTGCTGTTAGGCATCAATTTCGGCCAATACTTAACGCTTGAAAATGCTAAGGCCCAACAAGCTGTGTTAAATGACTACATTGACAGCAACTTTATTGCGGCTGCCGCTATCTATTTTGTCGCGTATGTCATGATTACGGCTTTCTCCATTCCTGGTGCCGCTGTTGTAACCTTATTAGGGGCCGCGCTATTTGGCTTCTGGAACAGCTTGCTACTGGTATCTTTCGCAAGTGCGATCGGTGCGACCTTAGCTTTCTTAAGTAGCCGTTACCTGTTGCGTGACTGGATTCAAACCAAGTTTGGTGACAAATTGGCGACGATTAACAAGGGGGTTGAAAAAGACGGCGCATTTTACCTGTTTTCTCTGCGTCTGATTCCTGTATTCCCATTTTTCCTTATCAACCTATTGATGGGTCTAACACCGATGTCAGTGAGTCGTTACTACATTACGAGTCAAATCGGGATGTTACCGGGGACGGCGGTTTTCTTGAATGCTGGTACTCAGCTCGCAGAAATTGATTCACTTTCGGGCATCGTCTCCCCTTCAGTACTATTGTCATTTGCATTATTGGGGATATTCCCAATAGTGGCTAAATGGTTGATGGGTAAGTTTCGCTCAGCACCCGTAGCTGAATAATGTATATAGCAGAATAGTTTATAATATCTAAACAACACAGATAGCCGAATAAGGTTCTATTTCAATGAAAATCTTCAGTGCATCGAATCCGACAGAAGCTCATATCATCTGTGGATTGTTAGAAAGCGAGAATATTGCCTGTGAAGTCCGTGGTGAGGGGTTGTTCGGATTAAAGGGGGAAATCCCATTCACTGAAGAAACTGACCCTTACGTATGGTTATATGAGCCAGAATTGGCCAGTAAAGCTCGCATGCTCGTCAATGACTACCAAAAGCAGCAAGATTCGATCATCTATGAAGAGTGGCGTTGTGGTGAGTGTCATGAAGTCAACGAAGCGCAATTCGGCTCTTGCTGGCAGTGCGGTGCTGCCTCACCTGAATAGCAGGGTTTCAGTGACCTGATAGAACGATTCGGTCAGATACCTCCTCCAATTAAAAACGGGAAGCTAAAGTTAGCTTCCCGTTTTTATTTCAATTCGATTAACTCATCATCTTTGATTTCACGCCTAGAAAATCACTGAATTTGTTTTTGAATAAACGCAATCGAACGCTGATTAAACTCTTCAGGGTTTTCCACGTTACACACGTGTCCACAATTCGGGATTTCTACTAGCTCACTCGATTCATGCGCTGCAACCATTTCTTTTACAGGCTTAATAAACATGTAGTCACGTTCACCCATCAAATAAAGAGTCGGTATTGGTAGCTCTCTATCTTTAAAATATTTCATCAAGGGGTTTACATCAGCCGTTAAGATAAACCAGCGTTTAAATTCTTTCTGGCACAGTTTTTTGGCTTCGCGGATAAAAAGGTGACGAGACTCTTTTTGGCTTTTTTGTGGCATCACAACATAAGCAAAAAGGCTGTATAACCACATGTAAGGAATGATGTGCTTGCTGAGGTTACCCAACTTGATTAACACTTGAGAGCGAGTGTTTAGCTTGGTGACAGCGCCACCCAGTACCATTGAACGTACACGGCCAGCCGCCAGTTCGGCAACGTTACGCACAATAATCGTGCCCAAAGACATGCCAACGAAATGTGCAGAACGGATCTTAAGATGGTCTAACACTTTAAGAATATCAAGCGTCACCGATTTGAACGTATAACGATTCGAAATCAGCCCTTTAAGTATATTGTCTGATTTACCGTGCCCTCTCAGATCAATGAGAAGTAAGTTGAAATGCTGTTTATACGCTTTGATCTGCTTGAACCAGATGGAGGAACTGCCTCCTGCGCCATGCACAAATACAACCCACTCATCGCTCGTAGGGTGAGTAAATGTTTTATGAAATAGTAAACTCTCAGACATACCTATCGCTTTAATTATTGGAATGGAGCTATGCCTCATCACGAGGCGATGACTAAGGATACCACGCTATTAAGAACTTTAAGTGATAATAGTGTCAAACCTATCATTAGTCATGTGAATACCTACCTCACCTTTTCTACCTGACAAAAATGAGTTTGCAAGCTTTGTCTTCGTAAACGTGATGTGCTCTGACCAGGAAACAAAAAGGCACTCAACAATTAGAGCGCCTTCATTTATTACGAGCTGTTGTTGCCCGCCCGCTAATTTTAAAGCTAAGTCAACAAGTTAAAATGCTGAATGATACATAGCTAGGTATTCTTTAGCCGCATCTTCCCAACTAAAATCTTGCTGCATCGCATAAAGCTGAGCACGCTTAATTTCAGATGGGTTTTGTGCATAAAGCAGTAATGAACGATGTAACACAGCCAATAACGCCTGCGGTGTTGGCTCTTCAAAAGCAAACCCAGTCGCGACTTCAGGATCTTCATCGTAATCATTCACGCTGTCTTTTAAACCTCCCACAGAACGAACAATCGGCAAAGTACCGTAAGCCATGCTGTAGATTTGGTTTAAGCCACACGGTTCAAATTCCGAAGGCATCAAGAAGAAATCAGAGCCTGCTTCAACCAAATGCGCAAGTTCATTATTGTACGCTTCTACGAACGAGAACTTATCTGAGTGAAGCGCTGATAGCTCTTTCAATTGACTCGCCAAAACCGGATCGCCAGTACCGACAATCACGATCTGAAGATCATTTTTCAAAAACTGTTCGATGATAGGCAGTAAGTAATGAACACCTTTTTGATTCGTCAAGCGACAAACCATGCCATAAACCGCGCAATCGGCAACGGGTAAACCTACATCTTGTTGCAGTTTTTGCTTACAAGCTGATTTTCCGCGAGCCATGCTGTGCTTGGTCGCTTTGTATTTACGAGGAAGGAAAGCATCAGTTTCCGGATTCCAAGCCCCATAATCACACCCATTCAAAATGCCGAACAGATCAGCCGATCTGTGTTGGAATTCTGCAGCCATACCGTGGCTACCTAATTCCGTTTTCAACTCTTCTGCATAGGTAGGACTTACTGCGTTCACTTTATCCGCGCACATCACACCAGCTCTTAGCATAGTGACATGAGTGTCACTCACTGAAGCTTCAGGCGCATGGTAACTGTGCATCTCTGGCAGGAATTGAAGTTCATCGTATGCGAACACACCTTTGAAAACCGCATTGTGAATCGAGATAACACTGCGCGTATTTTCAAAGAAATCGTGTTGTTGATAACGCGATTTAAGCAAGAAAGGAACGAAACCAGTATGCCAGTCATTTGCATGAATGATATCCGGTTGAAGACCAAGCTTAGGAAGCATATCAAGACAGGCTGCACTAAAAAACGAGAAGCGCTCTCCGTTATCAGCATAAGCTTGATTGTTTTCTGCGTACATTTCCGGGCGGTCGAAATACTTGGCACATTCGATACCAAAAACTGGAACGCCTTCTACGCTCAGTTTTTTAACTTGATAAGCCGTATGAGGCCAATGATCGAGTTCAGTCGATAAAATAACTTCTGCTGAATCAATGTTTGGAATGTTTCTATATGCGGGGATAGTCACTCGAACGTCCTGTTCGAGTGTTTGCAACGCTTTCGGCAGTGCCTTGGCTACATCAGCCAAGCCACCACTTTTAATCAAGCCTTCAACTTCAGACGCTACAAAAAGTACCGAGAGAGTCTTAGTAACCAACTCGTGCTCCTTTAGAAATCACTACGACACCATCGTCAGATACGTGGTAATGCTTTTTGTCTTCTGTCAGATTTACACCAATCTGTGTACCCGGTGCGATATCTGCGTCTTTATCAATGATAACGCGGCGCAAGATACAACCCTCACCCACTTTTACATCACCGAGTAAGATGCTTTCGCTAATATCACACGCTGATGCGATATTGCTGCGGAAGCCCAGTACACTCTTTTCAATACGCGAACCACGTACATAACTACCGCTACACACAAGGCTATCAATGATCTGAATTCGACCATTTGCCGAATCAGTAAACGTAGCTGGTGGTAGTGGCGGGTAATAAGTGTGTAGAGGCCATTTACGGTTGTATAGCGAGAATGGCGCATCTTTCTTAAGAAGGTCCATGTGCGCTTGCCAGTACGCGTCAATCGTACCTACATCGCGCCAGTAAACTTCTTCTTTCTCACCAGTAATACGGTTGGTGCTGAAATCATAAACAAACACATCACCACGCGGGAACATGTTTGGAATAATATCTTTGCCGAAATCGTGTGTCGAACCTTCTCTATCAGCATCTTCCGTTAGTTCAGCAAAAAGCTCTTTCGCTTCGAACACGTAGTTGCCCATTGAAACGAGCGCTGATTCTGGATCGCCCGGGATCGACTTCGGATTTGCAGGTTTCTCTTCAAAGCCAATCATACGGCCGTCAGCATCAACCTCAATAACACCGAATTCTGATGCTTCAGCAAGCGGCATGCGCAATGCTGATACTGTTAGAGCCGCTTTCTTCTCTTTATGGAAATCAAGCATCTGTTTGATGTCCATCTTATAGATATGGTCTGAACCAAAAATACATACTTGATCAGGTTCTTCCAACTCCATAAAGCCCATGTTTTGGTAGATAGCATCTGCTGTGCCTTCATACCAACGCTTTCCTTTACGCATTTGCGCAGGAATTGGGTCGATAAAACGGTCTGTTATACCACTGATATTCCAGCCTTTTTTCATATGGTGGAACAGTGACTGTGACTTAAATTGTGTTAATACGTAGATCTTCATTAGATCAGCATTAACGAAGTTGTTCAAAGCGAAATCAATTAAGCGGTAACTACCACCGAAAGGAACCGAGGGTTTGCTGCGAGATTCAGTTAAAGGTCTTAAGCGAGAGCCTTCACCACCAGCAAGAATCATTCCCAATACACCAGCCATTTTATTCTCCATATATCTATAGCTTGTCGATGTTAGTACTCGTAGAGGTATCTTCCTCTGGGGGATGAGCACCAACACTTATTTCGGTATTTAGCGAATATCCATTCACATACAGTGACAATATCCTAAGCCAAACGTTGTTATGTGTGCACTATTCTTTGCACTTGGTTTTATATACGTTATCGACTTTTCGGCCGAATTCAATTTTTAATACGCCATTCTGTGGTACGTAAGCTGATTGCTTTCCTAAGACTTAAAGCAGCTCACACTACACCGTCCAGACGAAACATTACATTAACACCCGACACACATCAGGTATACAACTAAACGCTGATCTGTGAGTTACAATATTTTAATTAAGTTACATTCTCGTTAAAGTTGCATAAGAAGATATGATTAATTACCGCCATTAATTTCGCGGTGTGAATTTAATAAATTCCGGCCGACGAAATACTAAGTCAACAAGTTGCATAGTTAGTCATATTGAGATCAAAAAAAAAGCAGCCATTAGGCTGCTTTTTCATCAATAACGTTCAGTTACTTCTCTTTAGGCTTTTTACGCTTATCCGTAACTTCCCACTTACCGTCGATGTACAACGCAGTCCAACCGGACGGTTTTCCATCTACTTCAGTACGAACGTAGTTTTCTTTAGTCTTACGACTAAAACGAACCACTGTCGGCTTACCATCAGGGTCAGCAACTGGCGCTGATGCTAGGTATTGGAACTTAGGTGAGATACGGTCTTTAAAACGAACCAGCTCTTCCACTAATGGTGCACGTGTTTCACGTGATTTAGGGAAGTTGCTCGCAGCCATAAATAGACCAGAAGCACCATCACGAAGAACAAAGTACGCGTCTGAATTTTCACACGGAAGTTCAGGGAAATGCACCGGGTCTTCTTTTGGTGGCGCAACTTCGCCATTTTTCAGAATCTTACGAGTGTTCTTACAATCTTCACTCGTACAGTCCATGTATTTACCAAAACGACCGTTCTTCAGAACCATGTCAGAACCACACTTGTCACACTCAACAAGTGGACCATCGTAGCCTTTCACTTTAAATTCGCCGTGCTCAACCACATAACCTTCACAGTTCGGGTTGTTACCACATACGTGCATCTTACGCTTATCATCGATTAGATAGGCATCCATTGCCGTTTCACAAATAGGACAACGCTTTTTAGCTCGAAGTGCTGCTGTTTCAACGTCTTCTTCAAGCACGTTGATAATGCCTTCTTCATCACCAAGGTTGATTGTTGTCTTACAACGCTCTTTTGGTGGAAGTGCATAGCCAGAACAGCCAAGGAATACGCCTGTCGAAGCAGTACGGATACCCATCTTACGACCACAAGTCGGACACTCGATATCAGTTTCTACGATGTGGTTTGGCTTCATGCCACCCGCATCTTCGTCTAAGTCTGCTTTTTCCAAATCGCCAGTAAAGTCTTCGAAGAAGTTATCTAGCACGCCTTTCCAGCTTGCTTCGCCTTCTGCGATTTGGTCCAACTTCTGCTCCATACGAGCAGTGAAGTCGTAGTTCATTAGGTCATTGAAGCTGCCATCTAGACGGTCAGTAACAATTTCACCCATCTTCTCAGCATAGAAACGACGCTGTTCAACTTTTACATAACCGCGATCTTGAATCGTTGAGATGATTGATGCGTATGTTGAAGGACGACCAATACCACGCTTCTCAAGCTCTTTAACTAGCGCCGCTTCAGTGAAACGAGCCGGTGGCTTAGTGAAGTGCTGTTTAGGGTCTAGCGCAATCAGATCAAGCTTATCGCCGATCTGTACTGCTGGAAGGATCGTATCTTCGTTCTTGCCCATTGGACGCTGAACACGAGTCCAACCATCAAATTTAAGGATACGACCTTTCGCTTTCAACGTGTACTCATCTGCTTTAACGCTTACTGTCGTTGAATCGTATTGAGCTGGCGTCATTTGACACGCTACGAATTGATTCCAAATTAGCGAGTAAAGCTTGTGTGCGTCTGCGTCTACGCCGTTTAGATCTTCCGACTTAACATCTACACTTGAAGGACGAATCGCTTCGTGGGCCTCTTGAGCGCCCTCTTTGCTGCCGTATGCAAGAGCTTTAGGTGGAAGGTATTGCGCGCCGTACTCAGAACCAATGTATTCACGAGCGGCTTCTACAGCTTCTGAACTCAAGTTGGTTGAATCAGTACGCATATAAGTGATGTAACCCGCTTCATACAGGCGTTGAGCCAGCATCATGGTTTTCTTTACGCCATAACCAAGACGCGTACTCGCCGCTTGTTGCAGCGTCGACGTGATGTAAGGTGCAGACGGCTTACTCTTTGTTGGGCGGTCTTCACGTTTACATACTTCGTATTGCGCTTTTTCTAAAACGCTAACAGCAGCTTGTGTTTGCGCTTCATTTTCAGGTTTAAACGCAACACCGTCTTTCTGTGCAACTTGCAGTCTAAAGTCGGTTTTCTCTGCTGTTTTAGTATCAGCATGCACATCCCAGAACTCTTCAGGGATAAAGGCGTTGATCTCGCGCTCACGCTCTACCAGTAGTTTTACCGCTACTGATTGAACACGGCCAGCGGACAGGCCTCGTGCTACTTTTTTCCAAAGCAGAGGTGACACCATAAAGCCAACAACACGGTCCATAAAACGTCGTGCTTGTTGTGCGTTTACGCCATCAATATTTAGCTCACCTGGCGTTTCGAAAGCTTGTTGAATAGCATTCTTGGTGATTTCGTTAAAAACCACTCGCTTGTATCGCGTTTCATCGCCACCGATGATCTCACGAAGGTGCCATGCGATAGCTTCTCCTTCGCGGTCCAAATCGGTTGCGAGATAAACATGGTCTGCGTTCTCAGCCAGTTTTTGCAATTCAGCGACGACTTTCTCTTTACCAGGTAGGATTTGGTAGTTCGCTTCCCACTCTTTATACGGGTTGATACCCATCTTTTTGATAAGAGCTTTGCGATCTTTTTCTTTCTTGATACGAGCTTTGTCTTCTGGGCTCATACCCTTGGTTGAAACTGCAGCAGCCTTTTGACCAGTACTTTGACCTGCCGTTGGTAAATCACGTACGTGACCTACACTCGACTTAACGACAAAGTCTTTGCCAAGATATTTATTGATAGTTTTAGCCTTGGCTGGCGACTCCACTATAACGAGCGATTTACCCATATTGACTCTAACGTCCTTAATCACGATGCTTCAGCACCAACAATTTAGCTTGTGGGCTTTTACGCATGATATTCTAAATTCATTGCTTCTTTTTTTACTATTGTGCGAGATTACTAGAAGATCAACCGCTTTTTTCAAAATTGGATCTGATCGCTCGACAATTCGACGACTCATAGATAAAAGGGTCACAATATAAAGAAGCTATAAAGTACTCACTAAGAATACTTGCAAGAGCCTATTCATCAGGCATTACGTCTAAACGGGCTCATACTAAGCTTGTCCGCGAATCTAACGCGAGCCCCATTCAATTATTTTTGCCGTAAATCACAAAATAAATTGTGGATGTTTGAAAAGACTCTCTTAATCGGTTGTGAAATCATTGAATTTCTAGTTCGACACCATAAACTCAACGTTATATTCAGTTATCAGAGATAAACTCATGACAAAGAAAGTAATAGCAGAATTTGATTTACTGCTTATCGCAAACCAAATTATCCAATCACATGATGACTACATTGAAGGCATGCGCGCAAACAGCGTAGTAGAAAAAGACGATGTACTCGTCTTCAAAGGTGAATACTTCTTAGACAGCAATGGAATGCCGACCGAGAATACAACCGCGGTATTTAACATGTTTAAATACTTAGCGCACCACCTTTCGAAAGAATTTACAATTCAGCAATAATTAAAAAGCTTGCCACTTAGGCAAGCTTTTTTGTTCCTAAACCTTTACATACTAAGCATTTTTATAGACTTAGCATTTTCAGCTTGTCGAAGTAATCAGGGAATGTCTTTGACGTACAACCTGGATCATTAATCGTCACAGGCGTATCGCTCAAGGCAACCAGCGAGAAACACATCGCCATACGGTGATCATCGTAAGTATCAATCGCCGCATGAGTCAGTTCAGCCACAGGGTTAACAATAATGTAATCTTCACCCTCTTCCACTTCAGCGCCGACTTTGCGTAGCTCTGTTGCCATTGCAGCCAAGCGATCTGTCTCTTTCACACGCCAGTTGTAGACATTACGGATTGCCGTTGTGCCTTTCGCAAACAATGCGGTTGTCGCGATAGTCATCGCAGCATCTGGGATATGGTTATAGTCCATATCAATGCCTTTCAGCTCGCCACAACGAGAAATAACGTAGTCGTCACCCCATTCGATTTCCGCACCCATTTTCTCAAGCGCATCAGCGAATTGGATATCACCTTGGATACTGTTTTTACCAATACCAGTGACCTTAATCTCACCACCTTTGATAGCAGCGGCTGCAAGGAAATATGACGCAGATGATGCATCACCTTCAACCAAGAAATCACCCGGTGCCGAGTAAGATTGCCCGGTAGGAATCACAAACTCTTGGTAATCATTATTGATCACGTCCACACCAAATTGCTTCATGATGTGCAGCGTAATATCGATGTAAGGTTTAGAAACCAATTCACCGTCAATTTTAATGGTCACTTCACCTTCAGCTAAAGGCGCAGCCATCAAAAATGCCGTCAAAAATTGACTAGAGATCGAACCGTCGATAGAAACCGTACCGCTCTTCAAACCGGTACCTGTGATCTTCAATGGCGGGTAGTTTTCGTTCTCTAAATATTCAACGTCGGCACCGGCTTCTCGTAGTGCTGTTACTAAGTGGCCAATTGGGCGCTCTTTCATGCGAGGCTCACCAGTAAGAACGTATTCACCGCGACCTAAACATAGTGCAGCCGCCAACGGACGCATCGCCGTACCCGCATTACCTAAGAAAAGCTCTAGGGCTTTGTCACTTGAAAATGCACCACCAACACCTGTCACTTCACAAACGGTTTTGTCTGCAGACAACTGATAATCAACACCTAACTGAGTCAATGCATTCAACATATGACGAATATCATCACTGTCTAGCAAGTTTGTTAGGCGAGTGGTTCCCGTAGAAAGTGCAGCCAAAAGAAGTGCACGGTTGGAAACGCTTTTTGAACCAGGTAGGTTAACTTCCCCGTTCACTTTTTGAATTGGTTGTAACGTAAGGCTTTCCATTAAATCTTATAGTCCTTGTACCACCCGAAGTCACTGGTGCGTATTTATTTTCGGGTGATGAATAATTCTTCGTACTTGCAGACTAACGAACTTTTCCAACGAACTCCAGAGCTAATCCGGCCCAAACCGGTGATTAATTAGCCAATCAATCGTATTTGTATACTAGTACACGAGATCAACTCGAACACCATCTGAAAAATAGAGAATTCGTACATCATCGCCTCGGTTGAACAGCATCGAGTTATCGACATCTTGGATAATGTTGACCAACTTGTCGTCTTTGGTTTTGACCAATAACTCGACCAGTTTGTACTCTACTTTATATTGTGTGTTACCTCGGTTACGAGCAATACCCGCACCTGCTACTGCACCTACAGCTGTCGCCACTTCTTTACCAGTGCCGCCGCCAAACTGGTTACCAATCAAGCCACCAATCGCCGCACCTAACAAGGTTTCCCAACCATTCGCTTTCGACTCAACGATCTCTTGCTGAGTGATGTATCTGACCGTATCAATCTCACCATAAACCACCTCGTTTACTGGTCGAGCTTGGTTTCTGTTGTAAGCTGCATTTGCCAACATGGGCAAAACAAGTAAAATCCAAAGCAACTTCTTCATGGTAAAACTCCTAAAGACCTCTTGGTCAGTGATTAATCTGTAATGCGGTACTTATGACTATATACCTAACCGAACTTGATACTACTAGTATAGAGTTTCCTTCGCCTTTCGACGCGCTTGATGACCCCAACGGTCTGCTCGCCTTCGGTGGTGATTTATCACCAATGCGAATTTTAAACGCTTATAGCCAAGGTATATTTCCATGGTATGGCCCAGGTGAGCCTATACTTTGGTGGAGCCCTGCACCGCGAGCGGTATTTAATCCTAAGACATTCGAACCGTCAAAAAGTCTTAAAAAGTTTCAAAGAAAGCACAATTACCGAGTCAGCATCAACCAAGCGACGGACAGAGTAATTGGTTATTGCTCTTCACTAAGACCCGAAGAAGAAACCTGGCTAAACAGCGACATGCAGTCAGCCTACCGCAAACTCGCTTCATTAGGTTTCTGCCACTCGGTTGAGGTTTGGCAAGATGATGAACTGATCGGTGGACTTTACGGCTTACAAAGAGGCCAAGTCTTTTGCGGTGAATCGATGTTCAGCCTAAAGACCAATGCCTCTAAAATTGCGCTGTGGTACTTTTGTAAACACTTTACCCGATTCGGCGGACAACTGATTGATTGCCAAGTCATGAACCCTCACTTGGAATCCTTGGGCGCTATCGAGGTTGATAGGGATGAATTCCTAGGCTCTCTGCAATTACTCAAAGAGTTCTCCGTTGACGATGCATGCTTTAAAACCCAATGGCTAAAGGAAATGCCTTAATGAATCCAGATTTACAACAAATCAGAATTGGATTAACAGACAATCACGCTTGCAGCTACTTACCTCACTTCGAAGAGAGAGTGGCGGTCACGCTTGACGAACACATGCACACCTCAGATAACTATGAAGTTCTGCTTGCGAATGGATTTCGCCGCAGTGGTTCAACCATTTATAAGCCACATTGCGATAATTGCTCAGCATGCCAAGCGATTCGGCTTTCAATTCCTAAGGTTAAGCTTTCCAAAAGCCAACGACGGATCCTTAACAAAGGAAAATCACTACGTTGGGAACTGAAAGATGAGATGGATGACAACTGGTTTGACTTATACAGTCGCTATATCACCGCTCGTCACCGTTCGGGAACCATGTACCCACCCAAGAAAGAAGAGTTTCTACAATTCTCTAAAAATGAGTGGCTTACTACAAAGTTCATGCACATCTATGATGAGAACAAGTTGGTTGGTATCGCCGTAACCGACATCATGGCTCACTGTACGAGCGCGTTTTATACCTTCTTCGCTCCTGATATAGACATTTCGATGGGAACACTTGGCGTTCTATTTCAGATCCAACATGCCCAGAAAGAACAAAAACAATGGTTATATTTGGGTTATCAAATCGATGAATGCCCTGCGATGAACTATAAAGTACGATTTCAACGTCATCAAAGGCTAGTAAATCAGCGGTGGCAAGGGTAGAATACGCGACAACTTTACATATTTTGATTTTAACGGCACAATCAAGCCGTTGAAAACCGCCAAATTTCGAAAGAGGATTAGATGGCTAAAGAAGACGTAATCGAGATGCAAGGCACTGTCCTTGATACTCTACCAAACACAATGTTCCGTGTTGAGCTTGAAAACGGTCACGTAGTGACAGCACACATCTCTGGTAAAATGCGTAAGAACTACATCCGTATTCTTACTGGTGATAAAGTAACTGTTGAGATGACTCCATACGACCTTTCTAAAGGCCGCATCGTCTTCCGTGCTCGTTAATTTTTAATTAGCGAATACAATAAGAAGCGGAGCTTAAGGCTCCGTTTTTTATTGCCTGAGCTTTTTACTACACAAGCACATCAATCTCGCATCTCGCATCTCG
>NZ_JBFRNC010000040.1:26949-71550 GCF_041470825.1 Vibrio sp. 10N.261.55.A10
CTCGCATCTCGCATCTCGCAAGCATAAAAAAACGCACAACCTAAGTCATGCGTTTTATATTTAAGCCTTTGATTTATCAATCACTTCGTTAGTGCATGACCTCTTCTTTAGCACCAACATAGATGAAATCCAATTCGTCTTTTTTCAGGGATACTTTAACCGTACCGCCATCAACCAAGCTACCGAACAGTAACTCGTTAGCAAGTGGTTTCTTAAGCTTCTCTTGAATCACACGTCCCATTGGACGAGCACCCATGGTCTTGTCATAGCCTTTATCAGCTAACCAGTGACGAGCATCCTCAGAAACCTCTAAAGACACGCCACGAGCGTCCAGTTGAACCTGAAGCTCGACAATGAACTTATCAACTACTTGGCTAATCACACTTGGGTCAAGGCTGTTGAACCAAATGATATTATCAAGACGGTTACGGAACTCAGGAGTAAATACCTTCTTGATTTCGCCCATCGCATCTGGCGCATGATCTTGTTGGATCAGGCCGATCGATTTCTTCTCGGTTTCAGCCACACCTGCGTTGGTCGTCATCACTAGAATCACATTGCGGAAGTCCGCTTTGCGACCATTGTTGTCAGTTAGCGTGCCGTTATCCATTACCTGCAGTAGCAAGTTAAAGATATCTGGGTGAGCTTTCTCGATTTCATCCAGTAACACAACAGAGTGCGGGTTCTTGATTACGGCATCCGTTAGCAAACCACCTTGGTCGTAACCAACATAACCAGGAGGCGCACCAATCAAGCGGCTCACTGAGTGTCGCTCACCGTACTCAGACATATCAAAGCGCAGAAGCTCAATACCCATCAACTTAGACAGCTGAACAGTCACCTCTGTTTTACCGACACCAGTAGGACCAGCAAACAAGAATGAACCAACAGGTTTATTGTCTGCACCCAATCCAGCACGGGTCAGCTTAATTGCTTCACTCAATACATCGATTGCAGGGTCTTGTCCGAATACCAACATTTTCATGCGCTCATCCAGTTTCTGGAGTGTATCTTTGTCTGAAGACGATACTGACTTTTCAGGAATACGCGCCATTTTCGCAACCATTGACTCAATATCAGCCACGCTTACCGTTTTCTTACGACGGCTTGCAGGTGCCAAACGACTACGAGCGCCCGCTTCATCGATTACGTCAATGGCCTTATCAGGAAGGTGGCGTTCATTAATGTATTTAGCTGACAGTTCCACAGCGGCACGCAACGCTTTGTTGGTGTAGCGCACTTCGTGGTGAGCTTCGTATTTTGGCTTCAAGCCAATCAGGATCTTGGTCGTATCGTCTAGCGATGGTTCAATAATATCTATTTTCTGGAAGCGACGAGCTAAAGCACGCTCCTTCTCAAAAATACTGCTGTACTCTTGGTACGTTGTTGAACCGATGCAACGTAATTTGCCACTGCTTAGTAGTGGTTTAATTAAGTTTGCCGCATCAACCTGGCCACCCGATGCAGCCCCGGCACCGATAATGGTGTGGATCTCATCGATGAACAGAATCGCGTCTTCTTCTTTCTCCAGTTGCTTAAGAATCGCTTTAAAACGTTTCTCAAAGTCACCACGATATTTGGTTCCGGCTAACAGTGAACCGATATCTAGAGAATAAATTACGCTGCTCTGAATGATTTCAGGCACTTGTCCTTCAACGATGCGCCATGCAAGACCTTCCGCGATGGCAGTTTTACCTACCCCCGCTTCACCCACTAACAGAGGGTTGTTCTTACGACGACGACACAGAACTTGGATAGTGCGTTCTAGCTCTTTGTCACGACCGATTAGTGGGTCAATATTGCCCTGCTTTGCGACTTCGTTAAGGTTAGTAGCAAAATTTTCTAAACGGTCTTCAGAGTTAGCTTCTTCAGCATTTTCTGCACCACCAAATGAATCGGATGATGAAGGACTGTCGCCTTCGTTGCTGGCTTTGGTAATACCGTGTGAGATGAAGTTAACAATATCTAAGCGACTAATGTCGTTTTTCTTAAGAAGATATGCCGCGTGAGATTCTTGCTCACTAAAAATAGCCACAAGTACGTTAGCACCTGTTACTTCGCTGCGACCTGAAGATTGAACATGAAAAACAGCGCGTTGAAGTACTCGTTGAAAGCTCAACGTAGGCTGAGTTTCGCGAGTTTCATCGCTTTCAGGGATAAGTGGGGTCGTTTGATCGATAAAAATATCGAGCTCATTGCGAAGAGCATCGAGATCAGCCTGACAAGCTTGGAGCGCTTCCTTGGCCGCATCATTTTCTAATAATGCTAGTAGGAGGTGTTCAACAGTCATGAATTCATGTCGCTTGTCTCGCGCACGAGCAAATGCGCCATTTAAACTCGTCTCTAATTCTTTATTTAGCATAAGTACCTCCTAAGGGAACAACAGTGTTGTTCGAGCAATTTATACTTGCTCCATTGTACATAGTAGCGGATGCTCATTTTCCTTTGAGTACATCGTGACCTGCGCTACCTTTGTTTCCGCTATTTCAGCACTGTATGTGCCGCATATAGCTTTACCTTCATAATGAACCTTGAGCATCACTTCCGTTGCTTTTTCGATATCTAGTGAGAAGAATCGCTCTAGGATCTCGATTACAAAGTCCATGGGCGTGTAGTCATCGTTATTCAACACAACGTTATACATCGCCGGTGGCTTTACTTTTGTTGCTTCTTTCTCCAGTAAATCTGAGCCTGGAGATGCCCATTCAAAGTTTCTGCTCATATCGCTTTGCTAAGGGTTATTTTTCGGAAGTCGTGAGTGTTTACCTAACTCAAATTTACCACATTCACGCTTTACCGTGTACTAAGAAACTGCACCTAGAAACAGTACCAAAAAATATTCCTCTATACTGAGCCTAATCCACCATTTCCATCGCTGCAAATAAAAGATCTCGATTAACAAGATTAACATATGTGATTGATTAAAAAGACGCCATAACTATTGATACTAACGATAAGATTACCGCTAAGTTACTATTTAGTTAATAGTTTGCGGTTAATCTCGAATGTGATTTGTTATTAAAATTGATCACTTTTATACCAATTTACTATTGACTGTGCTCAATCATTAGCTACATTGGAGCTAAAAGGTTTTTTAATACACTTTTGCAACATGAATTAAAATCAGTAACACGCTTCAAAAATTAACAATAAGGAATAATTACGCAGGGTAGCGTTAATTTCCGTAAGCAATGTACGAGATTCAAGCTATTAGCTGAAATTCTTTAGCTGGTAGGAATGATATCAATCGCACTTACAACAATTGATATAACAACGTTAGTAACAAAATGCATGAGGGATGTATAGCATGGCTACAGGTACAGTAAAATGGTTTAACAATGCCAAAGGGTTTGGCTTTATTTGTCCAGAAGGTGAAGACGGCGATATTTTCGCGCACTACTCCACAATACAAATGGAAGGTTATCGAACCTTAAAGGCTGGTCAGCAGGTCGACTATGAAGTAGAAAGTGGACCTAAAGGCTCGCATGCTAGCTCCGTTGTTCCTGTAGAAGGCAGCGCCGCAAAATAGGCGAATGCAAACTCATGTTAACCTCCATCAATCGTCATTAACGGCTGACAGGTAAACAGAATATTGAAACCGCTCATTTAATACCTGTAACACAGGATTACGTGAGCGGTTTTTTTCGTTTTGGGGGCTCTAAAGTTGCTCACTGGACAATGAGCTCGAAGAGCTACTCCCCTTAAGCTAGGTCTTAAGAAGTATTAGACAGAAAAAAGACGCTTTAACATTATCGTTAAAGCGTCTTTCGTTTTGACTTTATCTATAACTTAGCTATCAGCCTAAGCAACTCGTTAGCAAATCACGTTCATGAGTGACTAACGATGAGTCCAATCACTATGCATCAATAAACGCGTTTAGCGTTGAGCTTGGGCGCATTAGTGTTGAAACCAATGCATCGTCAAGTAGGTAGTAACCACCTAAGTCGCCAGCCACACCTTGAGCGTTGTTCAGCTCTGCAACGATCGCTTCTTCACTTTCAGCCAGTTGACTTGCCACACCTGCAAACTCAGCAGCAAGATCAGCGTCAGCCGTTTGCTCAGCAAGCGCCTTAGCCCAGTATGCCGCTAGATAGTAGTGGCTACCACGGTTATCAAGCTCACCTACTCGACGTGAAGGAGACTTGTTGTTATCAAGGAACTCACCCGTCGCTTTATCAAGCGCATCAGCTAGAACTTGTGCTTTAGCGTTACCTGTTACTACGCTCAGGTGCTCTAGAGATGCCGCTAGTGCCAAGAATTCACCTAGAGAATCCCAACGCAGGTGGTTTTCTTTCTCTACTTGTTGAACATGTTTAGGAGCAGAGCCGCCAGCACCTGTTTCAAACAGACCACCACCGTTCATTAGTGGAACAATCGATAGCATCTTAGCTGATGTACCAAGCTCTAAAATCGGGAACAAGTCAGTTAGGTAATCACGTAATACGTTACCAGTAACCGAAATAGTATCTAGGCCTTCTTTGATACGAACCAGTGAGTATTGAGTCGCTTCAAGTGGAGCAAGGATCTTAATTTCAAGACCATCGGTATCGTATTCAGGAAGGTATGCTTCAACTTTCTTGATAAGCTGAGCATCATGTGCGCGTGACGCATCTAGCCAAAATACCGCTGGAACACCCGATGCACGAGCACGCGTTACCGCAAGCTTAACCCAGTCTTGGATTGGTGCATCTTTAACCTGACACATACGGAAGATATCGCCTTCCTCTACGTCTTGCTCAAGAAGCACAGCGCCTGAAGCGTCAACAACTTGAACCTGACCAGCAGCTTCAAGGATGAAAGTCTTATCATGAGAACCGTACTCTTCCGCTTTTTGAGCCATCAAGCCAACGTTTGGTACGCTACCCATCGTTGTTGGATCGAACGCGCCGTTCTCTTTACAGAAATCAATAACCGCTTGGTAAATGCTCGCGTAGCTACGATCTGGGATCATTGCTTTGGTATCTTTTTGCTTACCTTCTGGATCCCACATTTGACCAGAAGAACGCAGCATTGCAGGCATAGATGCATCCACAATGATATCGCTTGGTACGTGTAGGTTAGTAATGCCACGGTCCGAATCAACCATCGCTAGTGGTGGCTGAGTCTCGTATACCGCTTGCAGGTCAGCTTCGATTGCTTCTTTCTGCTCTTGAGGAAGCGCATCAATCTTCGCGTAGACATCACCGATGCCGTTATTTACATCAACGCCTAGCTCTTCAAACAGCTGACCGTGTTTAGCAAATACGTCTTTGTAGTAAACCTTAACCGCGTGACCAAAGATCACTGGGTCAGATACTTTCATCATCGTCGCTTTCAAGTGAAGAGAAAGCAGTACACCTTGCTCTTTAGCCGATGCGATTTCTTTTTCGAAGAATGCAACCAAAGCGGCCTTATTCATCACTGACGCATCAATGATCTCTTTATCTTGCAGTGCAAAAGCTGGCTTCAATGTTTTCTTCGCACCATCTTTGCCAACGAATTCAATGCTAACTTCTGTAGCACCTTCAATGGTTACTGACTTTTCGCTACCGAAGAAGTCTTTGTCGTCCATACTTGAAACGTGCGACTTAGAATCTGCAGACCAAGCACCCATTGAGTGTGGGTTCTTCTTCGCGTAGTTTTTAACAGAAAGTGGAGCGCGGCGATCCGAGTTACCTTCACGCAATACTGGATTTACTGCACTGCCTTTGATTTTGTCGTAAGTCGCTTTTACTGCTTTCTCTTCGTCAGTGTTTGCTTCTTCTGGGTAATTAGGAAGTGCGTAACCTTTTGACTGTAGCTCTTTGATTGTTGCTTGAAGCTGAGGTACAGATGCAGAGATGTTTGGAAGTTTGATAATGTTTGCTTCTGGTGTCTTAGCCAATTCACCTAGTTCTGCTAATGCATCACCAATACGTTGCTCTTCGTTCAAATAGTCAGGGAAGTTGGCAATAATACGCCCTGCAAGTGAAATGTCGCGAGTATCAACGTTAATACCAGAAGAAGCTGTAAAAGATTGAATGATAGGCAGCAGAGAGTATGTTGCTAGCGCCGGAGCTTCGTCTGTAATGGTATAGATGATCGTTGGTTTTTCAGTAGGCATGAAATTTCCCTATAGTTCTTACAAGCTCATTTAAAGTAGTGAGCGTGTTATAAATTGACCAGTAAGCCACTCTAAGAGTGAAAACTGCTTACTCGATAGTCGTACTCTATCTTATTTTTCATACAATCTTGATGACAGCATGAACCAAATCCGTGAGTGCGTTGTTATAATAAAACACGAAGGTATAATTAAACAAATCAGGCTTAAGAGTCCATCAACTTGTTCTATTTTGTGTCTTTTAGGCGCGCAAATGATAGCTCAATTCCGTTTCAGTGAAAACTTTTCAGCACACTTCGTTTACATTTTTGCAAGGTAGTTAACATGTCTACTCGCTCACGCAGCGCATCTCGTTCAGACAAACCGGCTCGTTCTGGTGCAACATTAAAACAAAGCGGTAATAGACAAAGCCGAAGCAGTGATAAGAATAACACTGGCAATTCGCACAACAAATCTCACTCAAGCAAGCACCGATATAAAGGCAAGCCTACCAATGCAAAACCTAAGGTTGCGCTCGAAGATCGCAAAGTAATTCTGTTCAACAAGCCTTTCGATACTCTAAGCCAATTTACAGATGGCGAAGGGAGAAAAACGCTAGCGGACTTTATTCCAGTGAAAGACGTTTATGCTGCAGGTCGCCTTGACCGCGACAGCGAAGGGTTAATGGTCTTGACCAACGATGGTATTTTTCAAGCTAAGCTAACTCAACCAAACTCAAAATCCCCAAAGACTTACTGGGTACAGGTTGAAGGCGCACCTTCTGAGGAAGATTTAGATAAATTGAGAAAAGGTGTCGAACTAAAAGACGGCATGACACTGCCCGCTCAGGTTGAGGTGATGTCTGAACCTGTTGTGTGGGATAGAAATCCTCCAGTACGCTTCAGAGCCGCGATACCGACAACATGGTTGGCTATTACAATCATTGAAGGACGTAACCGTCAGGTAAGACGAATGACAGCCAATATCGGCTTCCCTACCCTGCGTCTTATCCGTTACTCAATGGGTAATATGAATGTGGGGCAGCTGCAGCCTGGTGAGTGGAAAGAGATTTAACTCATAGCAATATATTAAAGCGAGATTTACGTCTCGCTTTTTTGTACGTGAAGATTGATTACTTTTGGTCAATTAACCATTTTTGGAATGCTTTACGCTCTTCTTCATTTGCTCTTGAATACCATAGCTTAAGTTGAAGCGTATTTTCAGACTCTTGCACAGTACTGTCGCCAGCTACCGTTGCTCCAACTACTGCACCAGTTTGTACCGCCGCTAGCTCTTCTTTCAACGAACGAATCTTGCCTGAATCAAAAACTAAGCCTCTTTCTTGGTTGTAGTCTTTAACCAACTGAGGGATATCGCTGTAAGGCAGTGCACCTTGAGATGGAGGCAAAACTTCTTGCACGACTTCTGCATCATCACCGTTTACAGAGATACTGAATATAGGAAGTTCTCTGTCTACATTTTTTTCGATTTTAGCGTACTTTCTACTTAGAAGATCAATATCAACATCAGCATTTTCGGGAACATTAACTACCATAATGTAAGGAACTGTACTGATAAACTCGCGTTTGCCTTTATCGCTCAAATACCCTGTGTAATCTAAAACGAGTTGGTTTTCACCTGAGGTGAATACAGCGTCTTCCACACTTTCAACAACCTCACCGTTCAAAGTATTTAGCGAAATACCAGAAGCCAAATCAAGAGCAGCCGTTGCGTATGGTGCAGAGAATAGACAGACAAAACTCAAATACCACTTGTTCATGTACGATTCCTTAATCAATAAATGTAAAAAAGCCAGCTAATAGCTGGCTTTTGTATAGCATAGTTAACTACAGATTAGAATGTGTAGTAAACACCAGCGATAACGCCGTCAGCATCTAGAGTTTGTGATGCGTATTCGAAATCAGCAGTTTGGTATTCAGCTAGGAATAGGATGTTGTCACGGAATGCGTAATCAACACCAACAACTAGGTTAGTAGAGTCGATATCAGAGATCTTAGAAGTACCCGCTGCTGTAGCGATTTCGTCAGTTGTTGCTACAGAGTATGTAGCGTATAGACGAACAGCGTCGATTTGGTAAGCAGCTGCGATACCCATAGTTTCACCGTTGCCGTAAGAATCAGCAGCGATGTCAGATAGGTCCCAGTAACCGTAACCTTGGTTGCCTTCAAACTGTGCGTAAGTAAGCGCTAAGTAAAAACCACCAAATTCAGCAGAAGCAGAAACACCAGCAAGAGAGTAATCTACATCTTTAGCAGCGTCACCAGTGATGTAAGAAGCACCGATAGAGAAGTTGCTGAATGCGTAATCTGCAGAGATACCGTAAGTGTTGTCAACGTCTTCAGTAGAATCAGTGTTAACGTCAGCTACGATGGTGAAACCTTCAACGAATTGACCTTTGAATACAGCGCCGTGGCCAGAAGACTCGCGGTGGTGACCACCAGTAGAGCCCATGTAGTTACCTTCGTTTGTGATATCATCTTTCTGGATAGCGTCAGCAGATTCTGCTAGGTCGCCAGTTTCACCGAAAGCCATACCCCAAGTGTCAGTTTTAAAACCAGCTAGAACGTCATCGAACTTAGCGTTGCTGCCGTCAGTTTCGATTTCGAAAGATGCGAATGCTGTGAACTGGTCGTTAAGCTTCTGCTCAGCGTCTAGTTGAATTTTAGCCCAAGTAGAAACGTCAGCTTCGTTTTTAACTGTTTTAGTTAGAGTCTCGTCTACTTCAGATTGTTGTAGGTAGATATCTACCTCGCCTTTTAGGCCAACTTTAGTATCGTCGTTAGAGTAAATTTCTGCTGCGTTTACAGAAGTTGCTGTAGCTGCGATAGCTAGCGCTAATAGAGTCTTTTTCATAATAAATCCACTGCCTTTTCTAAGAATGGGAGATCCTTGCCCGGTTCCCTTTTATTTTTATGACTGGTCATTACCACTCTTTGTTGGTTAATCACCGTCACTAAATTTCGAGGTCTAGATTGCAAAAGATTATCCTGCGTGTCAAATAAACTAAAAACAAACCTAAAAAAAACACAAAGCAATCAAAATCAACCACTTACATTTTTTTTCATAGTTTTACGAGCAGCTTATCCTTAGTTTTATCAGGAAATATAATAATCCAAAAAAAGAACAAAACAGCATTTAACACCACAAACAACTTGTAAAAACGCCACATCTCAGGATTTAACACCTACAAGCAAGTCTTTTTTAATATTTATATTTCGCAACATAAATAAAATAGTTAAGTTCCTGATGGTTCAGTTTTTTTTTGTGAACAAGATCTACCTTTGATTCAAAAGCAAGCTATTTCACCGTAAATGTACCGACTAGTGATATGTGCTACTATCCTCGCTCCGTTACGTAGGTCACAGTATGCTAACTACTAAAATTCAAAAATCTATTCGCACCAGTTATCAAAACCTCCAAGATCAGTTGGACAACTTTGTACCTCGACGTGCTCAAAATTACCTTGTTGCAGAAATAGCGAAGACACTTTGTGGTCAATACCACAAAAGTAATCGCATGATTGTTGCAGAAGCGGGAACCGGGATCGGGAAATCACTGGCTTATTTAATGGCAACTATTCCTGTCGCTGTGCTCAATAACCGAAAAATAGTCATATCAACGGCGACGGTTGCGCTACAAGAACAGCTCGTCAATAAAGATCTCCCTCTATATAGAAGACTGACTGATCGAGAGTTTTCTTTCATATTAGCGAAGGGCAGACAGCGTTATTGTTGTTCCGAAAAGCTAGCCGCTGCCTGCGGGGTTGATGGCGGACAAATGGCCATGTTCGAATCTAAGCCAAAGAAGAAGGATATCGACCAACTTCAAACCATGTATCGTAGCCTAACCCAAGGTAAATGGGATGGTGACCGTGATTCGTGGCCAAAACCCATCGACAACATGATTTGGCAGATGATTGTCAGCGATAAGCACAGCTGTAACAACAGTATGCCTACGCATAGAGACTGCCCTTTCCAGAAAGCTCGCTCAGAGCTAGATAAAGCAGACGTGATTATCGCCAATCACAGTTTAGTGATGGCTGATGCAGACTTAGGCGGCGGCGTGATACTGCCTGAACCAGAAAATAGCATCTATATATTCGATGAAGCTCACCATTTACCGCATGTAGCCAGAGATCACTCTTCTGCGGCTGCGAGCTTAAAAGGCGCAGCATCGTGGTTGGAGCGTTTGAATCAATCAATCACTAAACTTTCAGGCCTCGCTGACGAGAAACGTGTCCATCGATTTCGAAATGAGCTGCAAGACTCAGTGCAACAGCTGATCCCTACCCTGACTCAAATGAGTAAACAGTTTGACGCTAACCACTTTGAAGACGGCTTGTATCGCTTCGAACATGGCGACTTACCTGAGTGGCTTGAGAATGAATCAAAAGACCTCAAGCAACTCACACAAAAGGCGAGCCAAGCAGTTGCGAAGATTGCAGACCTGATTGCGGAACGAGTTAAAGACGGCGAGCTTTCAGCAAAGCTTGCAGAGCCGGCACTGGCAGAAATTGGCTTCTATATACAAAGAACAGAGAACCTTGCTCAAGTTTGGCGCTTAATGGCTGAACCGAAGAGAGAAAAAGGTGCTCCTTTGGCTCGTTGGCTCGAACTTAACAAAGAAAGCGAAGGCGATTTCGTTGTGAATGTTTCGCCACTAGAGGTAGGTTGGCAACTGGATCAACAAATCTGGAGCCGCTGTGTGGGTGCCGTATTAGTATCTGCGACCATGAGGGCGCTCAACTCTTTCAGCTTTTTCTGTCATCAAGCAGGTATCAGCCAAAAAGCAGAAGATGGCGTACAATTTTTGGCTTTGGCATCACCGTTTGATTACCAGAATCAAGCTGAGCTGATCGTTCCGGCAATGAAGTACGAACCACAAGCACCTCAGTTTACCGAATATCTTATTGAAATTTTGCCTAAGGTAATAGAAGACAAAAAAGCCAATCTCGTTCTATTCTCTTCTTACTGGCAAATGAACAAAGTTGCAGAGGCTTTAACAACAGATTTCGTTAAAAAGTCGTGGGCATTGCAGGTTCAAGGCGATACTTCACGAACTGAAATTCTAAAAAAACATAAAAAGCTAATAGACCAAGGTAAAACCAGCGTTCTTTTTGGAACTGGCAGCTTTTCTGAAGGTCTTGATCTACCGGGTGAGCTTCTTGAAAACCTCGTTATTACCAAGATTCCTTTTGGTGTTCCTACCTCTCCCGTAGAGCAAGCACATTCAGAATATATTGAATCACGCGGTGGTAACCCTTTTATGCAGATTACTGTTCCAGATGCGAGTAAAAAGCTTATTCAATCTGTGGGTAGACTACTGCGTAAGGAAAGAGATTCTGGTAAAGTCACGATCCTTGATAGACGCATAGTAACGAAGCGATACGGAAAGTCCCTACTCGATTCACTACCGCCTTTTAAAAGAACAATAAAATACTAATATCCCCTGCCCTTGAGGTAGTTATGGGCCTTCATCGCTAGGCCCTTGCATTCACAACCCAACATGACTAATCCATAGATTTTTCATGTGGCTGCCCTATCAGCCGATAACGAGAACACTAGCTATTTATGGAAATGATTGAGCCAACCATGTTGGTCATACTTGCTCTGGTTGCATTTGCAGCAGGCTTTATTGATGCTGTCGCAGGTGGCGGAGGGATGTTAACCGTTCCAGCTTTACTGTCACTTGGTTTACCGCCACACATCGCATTGGGTACTAACAAGCTTGCAGCAACCTTCGCTTCATCTACAGCTGCATTCACTTACTACCGTAAAAAGCTGTTCAAGCCTGAGTGTTGGGTCAATGCATTCATATCTACTTTAATAGGTGCGACCATCGGCACACTCACTGTTGATGCCATTAGCACCGAGTGGTTAGAGAAGGTATTGCCGTTAGTCATTCTTGCCGCAGCGGTCTATACCATTTTTCATAAGACTCCAGATGTGAGCCATAATGTGTCTCCTAAGCCATGCCCTGTGCTTAAGAGAAAACAAAAGTACCAAGGATTCATTCTTGGCTTTTATGATGGGGTTGCTGGCCCAGGAACTGGCGCGTTTTGGACGGTAAGCTCTATGGCGCTTTATCGCTTAAACATCTTACTTGCCTCTGGTCTATCCAAAGCCATGAACTTTACCAGTAACTTTACCTCTTTGGTGACCTTCGCGATTCTTGGTCATATTGATTGGGTTCTAGGTTTAACCATGGGCCTTTGTTTGATGGCCGGTGCATTTGTTGGCGCTCACTCTGCTATTCGGTTCGGTGCTACATTTATAAGACCTGTGTTTGTTACAGTTGTAAGCGTACTTGCAATTAAACTGGCATACGAAGCTTGGTTTGTGAACTTATAGGCAGTAGCCAACGGGAAGTGAAATGAATCAATTTTCAAAGCTAAAAAGTGTTATTGATACCTTGATTGGCCATTGCTCGCAGGTTGACAAATCTCGAGGGGCTTATCATCAAGCCTTGTTTGACCGAGCCTTATTTAAATGCGGCGCCTCTGTTTTGCTTCCCTATGCACTTGAAACTCAGGCAACGTACCGCACCATTGTACGTGAACAAACCTCAAATCAACTGACCGCGTCCAGAGCCAACTACCTGACAGAAAAGCTGACCAATCAGATTGCAGCAATCCAAAGAGAGTTAGCCAACCACGATTTACGCTTGGACCGAAAAAGCAAGTCAGGGAAAACCCTGAACGACCTATACAACGAACTCGCCCAGCACCAAGACTGGCAAAAGCGATTGGTCGATTTAGTACGAGTACGAAAGTTAACGTTTGATTCTGCGCCTCGCCACAGTAAGAAAAAAGCGGAAGAGGCTTGGCAGTTAGCAAAAGAGCGATTAGAACGCTGTGAAGACTCAATGAAAAATATTGAGAGACTGATTAACTTAGAGAACCCTAAGCGAAATGAACACTGATAACACACCATCACCACTGGATAACGCACCAGAAGAAGTTAAGTTAGCTGTCGACCTGATCTATCTGCTCGAAAGCAACGAAATCGATCCAAAAGTCGCGTTAGAAGCAATCAAAATTGTCCAGCAAGATTTACAAGCCAAACTAGCATCTAGCATCTAGCATCTAGCATCTAGCATCTAGCATCTAGCATAAAAATATACAGGATTCACATGTACCAACTCAGCTTTTCTATGCCCGAGTTTCTTGAAAACTACTGGCATAAAAAACCAACCATCTTAAAGGGTGGCTTCCAAAACTTCGTCGACCCAATTTCGCCGGAAGAACTTGCTGGTTTATCGATGGAAGAAGAAGTGGATTCTCGCTTTGTCTCTAACCTCGACAATCAGTGGACTGCAGAACACGGCCCATTCTCTGAAGAAAAGTTTGGCGAATTAACCGAAACTCATTGGCAACTGATCGTTCAAGCAGCGAACCACTGGCACCAAGGCGCAAATCAGCTGACTGAGGCGTTCCAAGCGTTACCAAACTGGTTATTCGACGATCTCATGATCTGCTACTCAGCACCTGAAGGCGGCGTAGGCCCACATATTGATCAATACGATGTCTTCATCATTCAAGGTCAAGGCAAACGTCAATGGAAGGTTGGCGCTAAAGATGTTGGCCAATACAAAGAGACTGTTCAAGCGTCTGCACTTCGTCAAATTGAAGGTTTTGACCCAATCATTGATGAAACTTTAGAGCCGGGCGATATCCTTTATATCCCACCAGGTTTCCCACATGAAGGGAACACGTTAGAGCCGTCAATAAGCTACTCTATTGGCTACCGCTCGCCTAAAGAACAAGAACTGATCAGCAACTTTGCCGATTTTGTGCTTGCTCATGATATGGGTGACGTACACCTGCACGAGCCAGAATTCAAAATGCAAGAAGGCTACGGAAAAATTCGTTCATCGGATTTAAGCAATCTCACAGACATGTTGAAATCTGCACTAGAGCAACCTGAAACCATCAGTGAATTCATGGGTTGTCTGCTAAGCCAATCACGCCACCAGCTTGATATCGTTGCTCCAGAGCCACTATGGACTCAAGAAGAGATCGCTCAACACTTAGAGTCTGAAGGTGAGATTCACCGAGTATCAGGCTTAAAGGCGCTCTACCACGAAAATGAAAGCAACACCGCTTACATCAATGGCGAAGTGGTTAAGGTTGATGAAGCGGATTCTTCGTTACTCAACATACTTTGCGATGAGACCATGATTACCTCGGCTACTGCCCTATCTCCTTCGGGCATAACTGTCGTGACTGAATTGGTCAACAAAGGCTACTGGTTTATCGAAGAGTAAGCAGCGTCAACCGCTGGTTATTGCATAGCCTCTAAATAAACAATTAAAAAAGGGACAAATGAAATCTTCATTTGTCCCTTTTTCTATTCAAGAACTGGTTAAGGCTTAATGCTTATACCTTGAACTGATTGACCAACTTCTGTTGTTGTTGAGACAGTTGGTCAATTTCATTGCCGACTTGCTCAGAAGCCGCGGCTTGCTCCAAGATCTTCGCACTCAAATCGCGAATATTAACCACGCTTTGATTTACTTCACCGGAAACCGATTGTTGCTCTTCGGCTGCTCGAACGATCTGACTGTTCATATCACTGATCGCCTCAATAGAAGTAAAGATCGACCCCAGATCTTCAACTGCTTTCTGAACGTGTAGTGCTGTATCGTTAGCTAGGATATTGCCTTCTTGTATTGCTTCAACGACATCTTGAGTTCCAGCATGAACCTTGTCGATCACCGCTCTGATCTCACCAACCGATGACTGGGTGCGACTTGCGAGGTTTCTTACCTCATCCGCAACAACAGCAAAACCTCGACCTTGTTCGCCAGCACGAGCCGCTTCAATCGCCGCGTTCAATGCCAGTAAGTTAGTTTGCTCAGAGATCCCTTCAATCACACTTAAGATCTCGGTGATGTTTCCGTTATTTTTTGCCAATTCTTCAACAATAGGAACAGCACTCGACATACGCTCCACCAGCTTTCTCATTTCACCTGCTGAAAGTTCGATGACTTGTTGCCCTTGTTGAGCAGAACGATTCGCTTCGCACGCTGCATCAACGGCCACTTCTGCATTTTGTACCACTAAGCCCGCAGTTTGAGTCATCTCTTCGGCCGCTGTCGCGACTAGATCCACTTCTTTAAATTGAGACTCGCTGCTTTCACGAGTACTTGATGCTGATGCTTTCGCTTGGCTGGTAGTATTTGCCACTTGTTCTGTGGTGTGAATGACTTCTTTGATTGTGTGTTGCAGCTTATCTAGGAACAGGTTAAATCCTTTTGACAACTGACCGATTTCATCTTGAGACTTCACTTCCAAGCGCTGCGTCAAATCACCTTCACCTGAAGCGATGTCATTCAACCTTTCCACAACCTGACGAATCGGCTTCACAATAGACAACGAGGCAAACGCGATAATGGCTAAGCCAAAGATAATAAACACTGTACCGGCGATCACTTCTGTTTTGATGCCTTCACTTAGCTTAGTGCTAATGATGGAATCCAATTTATTTGCGTCAGCGACGACACTGTCTCTTGGGATCTCAAACAACACCCCCCAAGTTTGGTTAGCTGCAACAACAGGTGCAAAGGCAAGTAACCACTCACCGTTCTCGCTCCATTGCGTTGTCACTTCACCACCAAAGATAAAGTCGGTCATTAAATCACTGTTTGTATTGCCACTTTGGAAAGTTGAACCGACTGCAATGCTTGAATCATCAGAAGCGATGACCGAACCATCTAGACTAACCACGTAAGCTTTACCCGCACCGTTAAACAAGCTCTGGTCAGATTGAGTAATCACACTGGTTAAACCATCAAGTCTTAGATCAATACCAAGAAAACCAATAGCAACGTCGTCAACCAAAATAGGGACTGAAATAGAGGACGTAAGTAGTGCTACACCACCGCTGTTCACGACTCTCGGCGTACTAATACACGTTTGCCCTGAAGACAAAGGACAGTAAAAACGTTCGCTATTGCTGTCATCATTCAAGATAGATTCTGAAAGAACGTTCGCTAGAACATTTTCACCGTTATCTGCCACCTTCCAGTAAGGAGCAAAACGACCTTTTTCGTTAGAACCAACATAATCAGCATCGACATAATTCGCATCTTCACTATCGAGCAAGTCAGGCTTGAAAACTAGATACGCTCCTTGAATAGAGTCGAAGTTTAAAACCGAGCGACGAACCATTTCATCCAAGGCGGTACGAAGCTCTTCACTTGGTGTAAAGTTTTCGTCTGCATTGTTTTTTAGAAACTGAGCACTGGCCGCAAGCATCTCTGCGCGGTAAATAGCTTCGTCTACATAACGTTGAGTTTCTTGAGCGTTTAGCTGAGAAACAGACGCCAGCAACTGCTGAGTTTTATTGATAACTGATTCTGAACTTTGAGATTTGATGACTTGTTGATTGCTCGTCGCGTTGTAGATCGAGAAACCAATAAGAGACAGTGACGTAATGATTAAACAACAACCTGCTAAGAGGGTTATTTTCCACTGTACCGATAGAGAGCGCATTTAATATCCTTATTTAAGCCAAAAGACTTCCATAACCATAACTATCACATCGACAACGAATTGCTGTACACAATGTAAATGAGTTAGACGAATAGCTTAGCGGATAATTACAGCACAAATTGCTTACATATAAAACGAAAGTTTATACAAATGTTAATAGAGCGTGTTTTCTTCCTTTTTTCTGTGATTTAAAATGATGTACTCATATAATCATTAGCTGTGTTGCTTAGGTTTTAGCGCTTTGGACATAGCCAAAACATCGATATTTAGAGGAAGCCCACTCCACCCTCTCCCTCTTTAAAATGTAGCGATTTCGGATTAGTTTTTATAATCCAAGTTATAGATTTTTATCTTGCTCAACTTCACACTTTTTGATTGCTAAGCCCGCAATCAAGCTCTAATATCTCGCGCCTAGATTCCCTGATCACTTTATTCATTTGGCTCTCCTTTAATGGAGCGCTAAGGCTTTTTACGTCTTAATTTTTGGAGAGATACGCAAATGTCCGCCTCGTTTCCATTAGCGAAACTTACCTTTTTAATCGCTATTCTGACTGCCGTAGGTCAAATGACTCAAACGATGTACGTGCCTTCTATCGGTCATATGGCAGGTGAGTTCTTAGTTTCGGCATCTTCACTGCAAGCGGTGATGGCGTGTTACTTGATCCCTTATGGTCTGTCGCAATTTGTTTACGGCCCACTTTCTGATCGCCTCGGTCGTAAACCGATCATCGTGATTGGTTTGATCATCTACATCATCGGTACTTTGGTAGCATTGTTCGCTCACGAATATGAATGGTTCTTAGCGGGCAGCTTTATCCAAGGTTTGGGTATCGGTTGTGGTGGTGCGATGTCTCGAACATTGACTCGCGACTGTTTTGAAGGCGCAGAACTGCACCGTGCAAACAGCTTGATTAGCATGTGTGTGATTTTCTCACCATTGATGGCACCTGTATTAGGTGGTTACCTAACCGAAGCTTTCGGCTGGCGTTCTAGCTACTTATTCCTTGCGCTGTTTGGTATTGCTGTTGTGATCACTATGATGACGAGCATGATGGAAACACTGCCGAAAGAACGACGCAAACATGAATCGGTTGCCAACAGCTACAAATTTGTTCTGTCTGACAAGCGTTTCCAAGGTTTCTTATTAGTATTAGTCGCAACCTTTGCTGGTGTAGCCGTATTTGAAGCAGCGGCAGGTGTGTTGCTTGGTGGCGTACTTGGCTTACCGGCAACCACAGTAAGCTTGCTGTTTGTCTTGCCTATTCCAGGTTACTTAGTCGGTGCAGGCTTATCTAGTTACATCGCACAACGTCGCTCTGAGCGCCGTGCATTGAATGTTGGTCTGGTTGCGATATTGGTAGGCTCAACAGTGGTATTGATACCGGGTCTGTTTGGTCAAACAACAGCATTAACTTTGATTGGCGGTGCCACAATTTACTTCTTGGGCGCTGGCATATTATTCCCAGCAGCAACAACAGGGGCACTTTCGCCATTCCCGTACCACGCTGGTACTGGAGGTGCGATTTTAGGTGGTATGCAAAACCTAGGTGCTGGCATCGCAACACTATTGGCATCGTTCTTCCCAGCTCAAGACCAACTGCCACTCGGTTGCTTGATGATTGCAATGTCATTCATCGCTATGCTTGGTTTACGTTGGGTTAATCGTAAACCTGACCACTCAAATGAAATGCCATTGGCTATTTAACGTAAAGCTCGAATCCTGCCCAAACAAAGGAAAGGGACGTACTGAAAAGTGTGTCCCTTTTTGTTGCACATTTATTCCTTCCACTCTCACGTATCAGTAATTTCATTTAACATTGCTTTGATTTTTTGAAAACAATAACAGACACTTACGATGAAGGTGCATATCCAGAATCCAATTATAAATAATATCACTGGAAGAACACCAACGTACCTGAACTCTCACAACAAAGGATGCTGGCATTAAAACGAGTAAGGTACACACTAAGGATATACAGATGCGTATCGCTTTAACCACATTAGCCGTATCAATAGCGCTTGTCGCCGGATGCAGCAATCAAGGAATCTCAACCATGAACCACTACTCTCAATCACAGCTCGTCGCTCAGCAAACCCAAGCACCCGTTGCTAAGAAAGTCCCTCACGCAATGACGATTCATGGTGACTCCCGAATCGATGATTACTACTGGATGCGCGATGATGCACGCCAAGATCCAGAGATATTGCAACAACTTGAGCAAGAGAATCAGTACGCAGATACGGTGTTGAAACATACAGAAGCAGCACAAAAACAATTATTTGAAGAGATTAAAGGCCGAATCGCGAAAGACGACAATTCGGTACCGGTTCGCAAAGGCAGTTACTACTACTCGAATAAGGTGACAGGCGACAACGAATACCCAGTTCACCTGCGTGAAAAAAACTTTTTAGGCACAGACAAGCAAGTCATCTTAGATGTAAACGAGCTAGCAAAAGAGCATGAATTCTTCAGTATTGGTGGCTTAACGATCAGCCCAGACGAAAACTTGTTGGCCTATGGCGAAGATACGCTAAGCCGCCGCATTTACACCATCAAGATCAAAGACCTCACAACAGGTGAATACCTAAAAGATGAAATTGAAGGCGCTTCAAGTGCTATCGCGTGGCAAAACGACAACCAAGCCTTCTACTACATCAAAAAAAATCCACAAACATTGCTGGGTTATCAAGTTTACCGCCACGTGTTAGGCACAGCTCAGGCAAGCGATCAGTTAATCTACGAAGAAGCCGATAGCGCTTACTACACCTCTTTGAGTAAAAGCAAAGATGGAGAACAGGTCTACATTTGGCATTCGAGCACAGAAACCAGCGGTGTCTCAGTCATCGATGCCAACAACCCAAAGGCTACAGCTGAGGCTTTCTACCCAAAAGAGACCGGCATAGAGTACAGCATCGCTAAGCTAGGTGATTGGTATTACATCTACACCAACTACCAAGCGGTCAACTTCCGTTTAATGAAAGTCACAACCGAAGAGATGCATGATCGCTCAAAATGGGTCGATGTCATCCCAGCAGACGATAATACTCAGCTTGTAGATTTCGAGTTGTTTGATGACCATCTTGTCTACGAGCAACGCGCGGATGGCTTGTCTACAGTGAAAGTTCGCCAACTCTCAACAGGCCACGAGTTTCCACTTGAATTTAACGACACCGCATTTGCCGCTTACCTAACGAGTAACTATGAATTAGATAACGCAAAAGTTCGTATCTATTACAGCAGCTTAACCACGCCAGGTACTTACTATGATTTCGACCTAAGTACAGGTGAATCCGAGCTCATGAAGCAAACACCCGTATTAGGTGATTTCGAAGCGGATAACTACCAATCAGAGCGAATCATGATTACGGCTCGCGATGGTAAGCAAGTTCCTGTCTCTTTGGTTTATCGTAAAGACTTATTTAAGAAAGACGGCACTAACCCAATCTACCAATACGGCTATGGGTCTTACGGCTCTACGATTGAACCTACCTTCAGCTCAACTCGCCTAAGCCTACTGGATAGAGGTTTTGTTTATGCCATCGCACATGTCCGCGGTTCAGAAATGCTTGGTCGCCCTTGGTATGAAGATGGCAAAAAACTGACCAAACAAAACACGTTCAACGACTTTATTGATGTAACCAAAGAGCTTGTTGAAGAAGGCTACGGCGCGAAAGATAAAGTGTTCGCCGTTGGGGGGTCTGCTGGCGGTCTATTGATGGGAGCAATCATCAACCAAGCACCAGAACTGTACCGTGGTATTGGTGCACATGTTCCGTTTGTAGACATTGTGACAACCATGCTCGATGAATCGATCCCTCTAACCACCAATGAATATGACGAATGGGGTAACCCGAACGATAAAGCCTACTACGATTACATGCTGGGGTACTCACCGTACGACAACATTAAGGTACAAAACTACCCGAACATGTTGGTAACGACAGGCCTGCATGACTCACAGGTGCAGTACTTTGAGCCAATGAAATGGGTTGCGAAGCTGCGTGAAATGAAAACAGACAACAACGTATTGCTGTTCAAAACCGATATGGAAGCCGGTCACGGTGGCGCTTCTGGCCGATTTAAACGATTAAAAGAAGACGCACTTGAATACGCGTTCTTTTTGGATTTACTTAAGACTCAATAGATTCTACGTAACTGTAAGTATTCACATCATTTAATGTCGCCATTTTGTCTCTACAAAGTGGCGACAGAAATTATTAAGCATGGTTAAATACGATGAACCATGAAATCCACCAAATCAAAAACCTTTAAAAACAAGCAGTGACAAAGGTTTACGAGAGGTATAAAAACAAATGAAAGTAATTAGCTTCAACATCAACGGTCTTAGAGCCCGCCTTCACCAACTGCAAGCTATTATCGACAAACACCAACCCGACGTGATTGGTCTGCAAGAGATAAAAGTGCACGATGAAGCCTTCCCAATTGCTGATGTTGAAGCAATGGGCTATAAGGTTTACTTCCACGGTCAAAAAGCCCACTACGGTGTGGCAATGTTGTGTAAACAAGAGCCTATTTCTGTGCAGAAGGGTTTCCCAACAGATAATGAAGACCATCAAAAACGCATGATCATGGCGACGTTTGAAGATGAAGATGGTGAAAAGGTTACCGTGCTAAATGGCTACTTCCCTCAAGGGGATAACATCAAGCATGAAACAAAATACCCGTACAAACGCCAGTTCTATAAAGACTTAATGACTTACTTAAACGATTATCACAACAAAGATGAGCAAGTGATTGTGATGGGCGACATTAATATCAGCCCTATCGACGCAGACATCGGCATTGGTGAACCTAATGCGAAACGTTGGTTAAAAACTGGTAAATGTTCTTTCCAACCAGAAGAGCGCGAATGGTTGAAAACATTGATGGACTGGGGCTTTGTAGACAGCTTCCGCTTGCTGCACCCTGAAGTGAATGATCAATACTCGTGGTTTGATTACCGCTCAAAAGGCTTCGTAGACAACCGCGGCCTGCGTATTGATGTAGTCCTAGCGACTCAAAAGCTTGCCGATAAGTGTACTGAAGCTGGCATCGATTACGAGCTACGCGGCATTGAAAAACCGTCAGATCACGCTCCGATTTGGTCGACGTTTAAATAAAATCCAAATTAAATTTCAAATCAAAAATGCACAAGCTTTTGTTTAGCTTGTGCATTTTTTTTACTTAGCTCAAATCCACTCAAAAAGCTTGAGATAGTTCACATTCTCGCCACTGCCCATCTATACTATTTGGACAACCAATGGAGAGAGTTTTGTATGGACGCAAAGCCTTGGGCCGGTATAAATCCAATTAATCTGCGTAGTTTACTTCCGATGATGGTGGTCAGCGGAGCGATCAGCGTATTGATGTTAGTCGTTCCCTTATTCAGCCTTCAAGTGTTTGATCGAGTCCTCTCAAGTCAAAGTTTAGATACGCTTCTATTCTTGGCTTTCATTGCTGTGTTCCTACTTACAGCCCAAGCGTTCCTTGACGCGTCTAGAGCCAAGTATGCACAAAAGAAAGCGATCAAATTTGAATTTATCGCGTCTCAGCAGCTATTTGAACAAACCTCCTTCTCATCGAAATCAAAAGAAAAACATCTGTTCAACGATATAAGTGAGGTAAAGAGCCTACTCTCTTCTCCAGCCTACTTTGTCATGTTTGATCTGCCATTCACTCCCCTTTTTCTTATTATTATGTTTGCGATTCATCCATATATAGGATTAGTCGGTGTGGGTGCCGTTGTTTTTATTCTCATGACAACATTGCTTTCTCATTGGGTTAAATCTAAGCACTTTAAAACCACTTACTTAAGCCAGCTCGCAACACAAAGAAAAAACGACGAGTGCTTTCAAAAACACGCCACGATCTTTAGCCAACATCAACAACAAGGTTTAAGTCAGACCTACCAAGAAATATTGGCGGAGAAGAGCTGGTCTCGAAGCCATTTAGATCAAGCCACCTGTTCACTGAGTGCATTTTCTCGTTACATACGTATGGTCCTTCAACTCATCATCATGGCTGTCGGAGCAAGTCTAGTCATTCAAAATGCCATGTCTGCTGGTGGAATGATTGCGGGTTCAATCCTAATGGCGAGAGCACTCCAGCCAATTGAGATGCTCTCTAGTGGTATTCAAGCATGGAAAACTGGTTTGGATGCAAACAAACGCTTAGCTAAGGAATTTGCTTCTCATACTAAACATACCGAGCGAACCGAGTTGGAAACAATTAAAGGTGATCTGGTCATCGACAACGTCACATGGTTCGCGTCTGAAAAACTTAACAAGCCGACTCTTAATGGTTTGAAGCTAAGACTGGAATCAGGAAATCGAGTCGCATTGATAGGCCCTAGCGGGTCAGGTAAGTCTTCCATCTGCAAAATGATCACTAACGGCATATCGCCCTCAAAAGGTGGCATTTCTATCGATGGACTCAATGTTGAGTTGTGGAATCTGAATCAGTTCAAACACACCGTCGGTTATGTTCCTCAGCACATCGACTTTTTACATGGCACTGTCAAACAAAATATCGCCCGATTTGATTCCAACGTTACGGATAGCCAAATCGTCAGATCCGCTATTCAAGCGGGTGTGCATGATGCTGTTGTCGCCTTACCGAATGGATATGAAACGATTATCGGTTCTTTTGGTCATCAGTTATCTGGTGGACAAGCCCAGAAACTTGCCATCGCAAGAGCATTGGTTTTCTCACCTAAGCTACTCGTGCTTGATGAGCCTGATTCCCATCTCGACAAAGAAGGCGAAGAGTTTCTTGTTTCGCTATTACAATTGGCGAAAGAGAAATCCATTTCTGTCGTGATGGTAACGCATAACCCAAGCTTACTCAGACATGTCGATTGGGTTGTTGAATTGAAAAACGGCCAGATAACGCAAGCAGGCGAAGCGAGTAAAGTTGTCCGGTCGCTCTTCAATGTCGCTTCCTCGGAGGTGTCGAATGGCTAGTATTCATCATGACGATAAAGGTATTCACTTCGACGATGGTAGAAAACTGATCTTTTCTACATTCAAAATACAGGTGTTCATCTGGTTAGTTCTTGTGACTACTCTTGGTGGCTTTGCTGCTTGGGCATACCTAGCCCCGCTTTCTTCTGCTGCCATTGCGCCAGGCGTGATTATCGTAGAATCAAAGCGAAAACCCATTCAGCACTTAGAAGGCGGGATTGTAGAAATCGTCCATGTTTCTGACGGCGACCATGTTCAAAAAGACGAACTGCTCATCACGTTAAGTCACACACAAGCTCAAGCATCGCTTCTAAGGCTAAGAGCTCAGTGGCAAAGTGATTTAGCGCGGCTGAACCGCTTACAATCAGAGTTAGCGAGTCATCAAGAAATTCAATTTGATATGAGATTACTCTCCCTTATGAGTGACCCAAACGTATCAAGCTTACTTGATACGCAGAGTAAACTTTTCAGCAAAAGACAATCGTTAAAATCCGGTGAATCCGATGTGTTACAGCAAAAAGTCGAGCAATCAAAACTTGATCTGCAAGGCTTCCAACAACGATTCTTAGCCGGAAATCGAAGCCTGAAGTATTTAGAAGAACAGGTACAAATGCACCAAGATTTGCTTGTTTCCGGTAACACATCCAAATCTCGCTTATTGGATTTACAGCGAGAACGCTCTCAATTACAAGGTAACGTTGCTGACCTCAAAGCTAGAATCGGACACGCCAAGCGCACCATCGCCGAAGCGAAATTAGAGCTGATCAACGCGGATTATACTTACGCCAAAACGCTCGGCGAAGAGATACAAGATTTAGAACGAAAGCTGAATGAAACCAGAGAAGCTATGGTCAATGCTCAAGATATTCTTACCCGGGTTGAAATAAGAGCACCTCAAAGTGGTGTGGTGGTTGGACTTAATGTGGTCTCCGAAAATGCCATTGTTCCACCCGGTGAAACCTTAATGGAATTGGTTCCGCAAAATGACGAGTTGATTGTAGAAGCGTTAGTCAAGCCAGAAGACATTGAAGCCTTACGAATTGGGTTGGATACCCAAGTAAGACTGACTGCATACAGTTTCCGTAAAACACCACCGATTCGTGGAAAATTAGTCCATATTTCGGCTGACCGCATTAGCGATCAAGCTACAGGATCTTCTGCTTACTTAGCGAGAGTATCGTTAGATAAGTCTGAGCTAGAAGCATTAGAAAACATCTCATTGTATCCGGGCATGCCCGCAGAAGTGATGATATTACTTGAGCAACAAACACCGCTCGAGTATCTACTCAACCCACTCTCTGTGAGCGCCTATAAGGCAATGAGAGAAATTTAACCAAGCGCACAAAGAAGATAAAGCCAAACTCATCGTGAGGTGAGGACGGAAAGCTCCAGATCTCAGGGATGAAGCCGAGATGGCTGGGCTGCCTCTATGTATCGAATGATATGTGAGGAAAAAACGATGGCAGAAGTAACCAATACAGCAGCAGGACTGAAAAGTAATGGTAGCAATGATACCAATATACTAGTAGATGGTCCTAACCTCCCCACCCCAGAATCTAGAGATGTCAACAATGACCTTTCTAACCTCAGCGGCGATAACCTCGAAGTACGAGCCGGTAAAGGCGACGACATTGTGCATGCCGGCAGCGGCGATGACTTTATCGCTGCTGGACGTGGATCGGACACAATTAAAGCAGGTGCCGGAAACGATGTGGTTGAAGCTTGGAATCATTCGCTCAATGCTGGTGATGAAGCCGGCGTTAACCGCGATTTAAGCGCGGCACGCGATAAAGATTTAGAAGCGCTAGGAGAAGAGTGTGTTGACGACATTGTGGTTGCAGGTGCCGGTGATGATTATGTTGAAGGCGGTGCGAACAATGACATTATTTATGGTGACAGAGGCGCTGGTGCAGAATTTGGCGAAAACCTAATCAGCGATGGTGATTTTGAAGCTTTTGACCTTGGCAATACATGGGGAACAGCGCCAAGCGCCGGTGCATGGAACGCCGAGGTTGGCAGTATCGAGATTCAAGAACAACTGCATGGCGGTGTCCCAGCTGATGGTTACGGGACTGATATCGCCAGTGGTCACTTCTTAGAATTAGACTCGCATGGCGCGAATTCAAATTCAACCGTCTCCCAAACATTTACGGTCGATGACGACGGTATATATCAACTCGATTTTTCCTACGCTTTCCGTAATAAAGGAGGCGATAGCACCACCGCTCCTTTCACAGTCCAAATAATGGCGGGCACCGACGTTGTATTCGAGAAGTCTTTCCAAGACATTGACGGCGTCGATGATGATTGGGATCTGTTTAGCGAAGATGTCGATCTCTCTTCAGGAAATTACTCACTCAATTTTATTGCCGACGGCGCAGAAGACACCTTTGGGGCTCTGATTGATAATGTGTCATTGAAGCAGGTACTGCATAACGATGTGCTCATTGGTGATAACGGGCCAGACGCTGCAAATGAAGGCGCCGCTGGGAACGACTTGATTCGAGGCGGTAAAGGGAATGACGTAATTATCGGCGATAACTTTGAAGCGCTGTCGTTTAACGAAGGAACCGGCGAGTTTGAATTAGCGGAGCCAACGACATCCGTCGACCTATCAGCAAATTCAACCGCCTACAACGCTGATGGATCTGTCGGTACCGTTGATACAGGTAATGCAAGTTCTGGCGGTACAGGTTATGGGGTAGATGGCGCAGCAGAGGCTGGCGTGCTTGCTCAAATTGGCTTCAGCTACGACGGCGGTTCTGGTGAAGGTGCATCAGAGATGTTTTCTGTCAGCTTAGACGAACATACAATGATTGCTAAAGTCGGTATATCCAACCTCTACTTAAATGAAGGCGACAATGGCGTAGATGAGGCTGGCCATTGGGCAGCATATCGAGAAGGTATTCTGGTCGCTGAGGGCGATTTCATTGCGAGCGATTTAGCGGATGGCAATAACAACAGCGGTTATCTAAACATCGGTCCTGATGAGACTGGCTTTAAAGCCTTTGATGAACTTCAGTTTACTGCCGTTGGTCCTGCATTTGAAAAAAACGGAAACGCTAATGCCGATTCAAGTGACTACTACGTCACTTCTGTTACCACCGATGGCCTAACGGGTGACGGAACCGATATATTGCGCGGTGGTCGTGGCGACGATGTCATTCTTGGTGGCGACAACGCCAAGGGTGGCGTACCTGAACTCGATCCTGATACGGGTTACTACGATGTAAGTAACTTCAGAGGGACTATTGATGTCACTATGGAAGGCACCGAAGCGGGCTTCGAAAATTCGTTTGGTTACTTCACAAAAGACAGTGAAGGCAATGTAAACGCTGAAGTCATTTGGGGAAATGTGAAGGATCACCTTCCAAACTCTGAAGCTGGCAACAGCTTTAGTCTCGATTTGGGGCACTGTGATGATTGCGTTGATACGCTCGGGTTCTTCATTATCCCAGATGGCGGGAATGACGGTTTCGTCTCAGGCGAAAGTATCGCAATTGACTTAAACACTCAACAAGCGACAAGCTCTAACAATAGTGACCACCCCTTCTTGCTGGGCGTACAAGATTTAGTCGGTAGTAACGGCAACCTTACCTTAGATGTTAGCGGCATTAACAACTTCAATCCGGGTACAGAACTCGGAAATCAGTTCTGGAATGACAACCCTGGCGGTGATGGTGACTTCGATGATGTGGTAACCACCGTTGAAATCGACGACCAACCAGAGCAATTGTTTGGTGGTAAAGGCGATGATTGGCTTGATGGCGGAGACGGAATCGACCATATCAAAGGCGGTAAAGGCGATGACATCATCATTGGTGGTGGTGGTGCAGACGAAATCCGTGGGGGTAAAGGCAACGATACAGTAGCCTTTGATGCAGAGGATACTCTAATTCATGGTGGTAAAGGGTTCGATGTACTGGTCGCCAATGACCCTGGTGGTGTCGATATCGACATGTCGAAGGGGTCAAACATCAATGGGTTTGAAGCAGTCATAGGGGGAGACTCAGCTAATGACAAACTGACTATTTCTCTAGGTAAAACCTTCAATCAAAACCATGACCTTGATGGTAATAGAGCAAAGAACGACGACCAAGTTGCTGAATTCTTTGCTTTAGGAATTGAAGATATCGACGCAAGTCATCTTCAAGGATTCCAATACCAAACCGCAACATCAGTGACGCTAGACCAAGATATGCAAGATAAACTTGGACTCGATGGAACTGAAACGATTACCGCTTATAGCTTCACCAAAGGAGGCAAAGAAGTCATCATCTACACTGATGCATCCTTTGATGGTGATTTCATTGGCGTTAATGAAGTTTAATTGCTTTTTGAACTAGTAAATCAGAAACAAAGTTAAAGGACTTATTGCTTGTGTAATAAGTCCTTTTTGCTTCAAAGAGCTACTCAACTAATTCCTATACAAACCCTAAATAAGAACGGCGCTCAATGAGCGCCGTTTTGTTAACTGTGTGAATACCGTGCAATTAGCTAAGGGGTCTTAGATAAGCAAGGAAACGCTTCTCTGCGAATTTGAAAATCGCAATGATGATAAACGTCAACCCCATGTAAAACAGACCTGCCGTTAGGAAAGACTCGAATGGGGCATAGTAACGAGAGTTAACCAAACGAGCTGCACCGGTTAGATCCATAATGGTTACGATACCAGCTACCGCAGAGCCGTGAAGCATGAAGATAACTTCGTTACTGTAAGCCGGTAATGCACGACGTAGAGCACTTGGTAAGATGATACGACGGTAAGTCTTAGGTGTGCTCATGCCGTAAGCTTTTGCTGCTTCCACTTCACCTTTCGGTAAGCCATTAATCGCACCGCGAATGATCTCAGCAGTATAAGCTGACGTGTTAAGAATGAATGCCACCAAAGCACAGAACCACGCGTTTTCCCATAATGTGTCTTTCACTGGGAAGAATTGGTCCATACCGTAGTAAATCAGGTACAGCTGAACCAGTAATGGCGTACCACGGAAGAAATAGATGAATGACCAAGCCGGAGCATTAATCAGCATATTTGGACTGTTACGAGCGATAGCTAGTGGTATGGCGACGAATAAGCCAATGATCAAAGCAACGCAAACCATCCAAGCCGTTGTCCATAAACCACCAAGATAAATCGGCAGGCTTTCAATTATCAATGAAAAGTCCATAACTACCTCGCGTGGATACTGAATTTACGTTCAACCAGCTTAAGTAAGCCCGTTGAAACACTGGTGAAGAATAAGAAGATAATCGCCACAGTCATGTAGAAAGTGAATGGCATTTTGGTTGAACCCGCCGCCAGTGCACTAACACGTACCATGTCTTCTAGGCCAATAATCGAAACCAGCGCAGTGGTTTTAAGTAATACCAGCCAGTTATTCCCAAAACCCGGTAATGCGTGACGAATCATCTGCGGTAGCAGTATGCGGTGAAACGCCTTTACAGGGCTCATACCATAAGCTTTTGCCGCTTCCATTTCACCGCTGTCGACAGCCATGATGGCACCACGGAACGTTTCTGCCATATAGGCACCGAAAATAAAGCCTATGGTTAAGACACCAGCAACAAATGGGCTGACATCAATATAATCAGGTAAGTAAGCGGTCCATTCGTGGTTAGGATCACTGGATGCAAACCACTCGTTGAGCCACTCGTTGATGGAATACAAACTGTTGTTTAAAAGGATTTGTCCACCAAAGAAAATCAGCATCATCAGTACGAGATCTGGAATGCCTCGAATGACGGTTGTGTAGAGGGTTGCAATAGCACGAGCCCAGCGATAAGGCGCGAGTTTTGCTAAGGCACCTAGCATACCAAGAACCATAGCTAAAATTAGCGACAGCAAGGCAACTTCGATTGTGAGCACCGCCCCTTTCAGGATCGACGCTTCATATCCTTGTAAATCAAACATAATGGATTCCAACAGAACTGCGAAAAAGTTGGTAAGACAGGGAGAGGAGAACCTCTCCCTTAAGAATTGACGCTAAAGATTACTGACCGTATACGTCGTAGTTGAAGTATTTAGCCGCGATATCTTGGTAGATGCCTTTTTCACGTAGTGAAAGGATTGCCGCATCTAATTGCTTAGTCAGATCTTTGTCTTGCTTACGTAGAGCAATACCAAAACCTTCGCCGAACCACTTAGGATCAGTTAGTGATGGACCAACGAACTCGTAGTCTTCACCACCAGCTTTGTTTAGCACGCCTTCTTCTAGAGCAGATGCATCACCTAGTACAGCAGCAACACGACCGTTTGCTAGATCAAGGTAAGCTTCGTCGAATGAACCGTAACGAACGATCTCTACTGTATCGCCGTAGTTGTCTGTTAGGTATTTATCGTGAGTTGTTGCACGTTGAACGGCAATCTTTTGACCGCTTAGATCATCAAAGTTAAGGCCTGCACCTTTCTTAGCGATGAACTTGTTTGGGATAAGTGCGTATTTACCTGTGAAGTCGATTTTTTTCTTACGTTCTTCCGTGATAGACATTGCCGCGATGATCGCATCATATTTACGAGCAAGTAGAGAAGGAATGATACCATCCCAGTCTTGTGCAACGATCTTACACTGCACCTGCATTTCAGTACAAAGTGCGTTAGCCATATCGACATCGAAGCCTTTCAGTGACCCGTCAGCTTCTGTCCAGCTAAATGGAGGGTAAGCACCTTCAATACCAAAGCGTACTGTTTTCCATTCTTTTGCTTGAGCTACGCCCGTTGCAGCAGTTGCAGCAAGTGCCGCGACTAATAACCACTTTTTCATATCCCTACTCCTGTGATTTAGGTTTTTATGTTTTGCTAGTTTTAATATTGTGTTTGTTGTTGCTTATTAACTTACTTGTTGTGTTTTATTGTTCACACCGTCGCTGTTTACCGTTGGCAACGGCGTTTCAATTCTGATTAGTAAATCGATGAGATAAATTGTTGTAAACGTTCAGATTCAGGTTCCGTAAACAGTTTAGCTGGATCGCCCTGTTCTTCCACTAGACCTTGGTGCAGGAACATCACATGGTTTGATACGTCACGAGCAAAAGCCATTTCATGTGTTACCACAAGCATGGTTCTTCCTTCTTCTGCTAGATCTCGCATTACACCGAGTACTTCCCCTACTAACTCAGGGTCAAGTGCTGATGTTGGCTCATCAAACAGCATCACTTCCGGATCAACCGCTAACGCTCGAGCAATTGCCGCTCGTTGTTGTTGTCCACCGGATAAATGACCTGGGTAGTAATCTTTGCGCTCATACAAGCCTACTTTTTTAAGTAGTAGTTCTGCATTTTCAATCGCTTGAGCTTTAGGTACACCTAATACGTGAACGGGTGCTTCGATAACATTTTCGAGAACGGTCAGGTGAGACCAAAGATTGAAGCCTTGAAAAACCATCGCTAAGCGTGAACGGATACGCTGTACTTGTTTTTCGTTGGCAGGAACAGATACGCCTTGGCGGTTGTTTTTCATTTGAATTAATTCGCCATTAACCCAAATCTCGCCTGCAGTTGGTGTCTCTAAAAGGTTGATACATCTAAGGAAAGTACTTTTACCCGACCCTGAAGATCCGATAATCGATACAACATCGCCTTTATGCGCAGAAAGTGAAATTCCCTTTAAAACTTCATTTTGACCAAACGTTTTGTGTAGATCCTTTATGTCCAGCGCTGGTACATCTTTCATGCGCTTTCTCTCCCAAGTTTGTGAAAATGCAAGGTACTCCGACCTTTTCATGCGATACAAACTAGCACCACACGAAACAACATGCAACAAATTATTAACCTGATAAATTGGAATAAATAGCGATTCACTCTGACTTATTATGCAAAAGGTAGCGTTTTCGCCTCAATTTAATGAATGAGTTCTATCAATAAGCTGCAATTACACCCCTTACATTGTTTAAATAAAGTTAATCAAAATGAGATTCTCGTAGCTGGATGTCTCACAAGAAAAACACGTTTTGTGAACTTATAAACATTACTGTCGACAAAATATAGCGCACACATTCAGCACACTGCCCTCACCATAAAGCACAATTATTTTAAGGTTATTACATTGTAAGCATTTCACTCGGAACAGTTGGGAAGCAAGTAATAGTGAAATAACTCAGTAAGAATTGAGTATTGAACTCGAGCCATGACGACAAAGGCTCGAAGAAGATAGGTAAACGTCAATTTGTGAAAACTAATTACACGATTCATCAATGGGAAGTTAATGAATCGCTGCGTTTTGTAGCTTTCTTTCACATATACTCATAAAGTGATCAAGATCAATCACCCTAAAGGGTAAGCTTGTTAGACTCCTCAGCAAAGAATAAGGCATTAAAAATGCCAAACATTTCTTTTAACTTAGCTGCATAAAGCACAGCAAAACCGTGCAACATAATGTTAATGAGTTATAACTAAGAAATAACGCAATTACGCAATTACGCGAACTTATAGAATTCAATTTTAGAATTACTAACAAAAAATATGAGGAATCTATGTCAGACGTTGTCAATAATGCGAACTCTGAAGTAGAAGAGAAAAGCTATAAAGAGCTACACCGTCCTGCTTCTGAATTTGAGAGCCGCTCAGATTATCTAGATCACGAACTTCAAATCATGAAGCCTCGCCGCTTCGGTTTAAACCTTCCAGGTCGTGACTTCCGCTTTGAACTTGAAGATCTTGTTCCTGCACTTGCTGGTACTATTGGTATCATTGCGATGTACTCTGCAGTAATGATGTCGTGGGCTGATGGCCTAACTCAAGCTTGGGATCACGTAAACCTAGGTAAAGACTTCGCAATTGAAGTCGCTCGTGTAGAAATGCTTATTCCTGCACTACTGTTTTGTATCCTTGCTTCTGGTTTCTTTAACCCTAAAGCAAACCTTGCCGGCAACCACGGCCCAATGATCCCTCTTATCGGTACCATCGCTCTCGCTGGTGCTCACCCTCTTGCATTGGCCATCCTGATCGGTGTGTTCGGTCTCATCCTAAGTTTCCTAAAAGGCGGATCTAAACTTGTTAACCTAACTTCTGAAGGTACAGCAGGTGGCTTGCTCATATTCTTAGGCTTAACCGGTACCATGAGCCAAATCAACTCAATTCAAGAGTGGGCGGTTGGTCTTCAATCTTCTACCGTTGAAGCGGGCAGCATGGGTTACGTTGGTTTAATCGTTCTTGCTATTACTATTGCTATCTACGCTTTCTTAGCAAAAGTGAACAAGCGTTGGTTAGCTATCCCTGTTTGTGCATTCACAGGCCTTGCTATTGCATTAGTTCTAGGTGCTGGTTTCGACATCGTATTCGAAACTGAAATGGGTATTCCAAACCTAAACCCAGTTTACTGGTGGGGTTCTACTTCTGAAGGTTGGATGCTTGGCTTGCCAAACGTTGAACACTTCATCGCATCTCTACCATTTGCAATCCTTGCTGTAGCAATGTGGTCTCCTGACTTCCTAGGTCACCGTATCTTCCAAGAACTGAACTACCCTAAACGCTCTGAAAAAGTTCTGATGGATGTTGATGACACAATGACTATGTGTTCTGTTCGTCAAATGGTAGGTACTGCAGTTGGTGGTGGTAACATCACATCTTCTTGGGGTACTTACATGATCCCAGCAGCAATCGCGAAACGTCCAATTCCTGGCGGCGCAATCTTGCTTGGTTCTCTATGTATTATTGTTGCGATTCTTGGTTTCCCGATGGACGTAGCAGTATGGCCACCAGTGATGCGTGTTGCGCTACTTGTAGGTGTATCTCTACCTCTACTTGAAGCAGGTATGCAAATGGTTAAGGATTCAAAAGATTCTCAAGCGGCTGGTATCTGTATCTTTGGTTCAGCGGTTGTTAACCCAGTATTAGCATGGGCACTAACTATGCTTCTTGATAATAATGGTCTAATTGGTGATAAAGAGCGTGCAAAGCGTCTATCATTTGTAGATAAGATTGTTATCCCTGTTGGCGTTTTAGTTATCTGTCTAGTGGCAATGCTTGCAGTTGGTATGCTAGAAAGTCAATATGGCCTGAAAGCTTGGCTATAATAGTCCTTACTACACAAAAGTAGTATTAGGATTAAAAAAAAGTTTGGGTGGCAACCCCTGCCACTCAAATTTTTTCAACTTTTTTTGGCATTTATTGATTTAGTTTAAGGTTTGCAGAAATTTTTTAGCGTAGTCTTGAATACATAGAGTAAAGACAACATATAAAAGGTAGTGACAATATATATAACCATATGATGCTTATATGCTCATATATATTGTTATTAATAAGAGTGTACTACCCTTACGAGGGGCGCTGGCTCAACAGTGTTAATGTACGTATTTTTTCTACTAAAAAGGTAGGTATGTCATGGCAGAGCAATTTGCTAAAGCTTGGGAAGATTTTGCTGCAGGTGAGTGGCAAAGCGAAGTAAACGTTCGTGATTTCATTCAAAAGAACTACACGCCGTATGAAGGCGACGAGTCTTTCCTAGTTTCTGAGGGTACTGAAGCAACTAACAAGCTTTGGTCTTCGGTAATGGAAGGTATCAAACAGGAAAACGCAACTAAAGCACCTGTAGATTTCGATACTTCTGTTATCTCTACCATTACTGCTCACGATGCAGGTTACATTGAGAAAGATCTTGAGACTATCGTTGGTCTACAAACTGAGAAGCCACTAAAACGTGCAATCATCCCTAACGGTGGTGTGCGTATGGTTGAAGGTTCTTGTAAAGCATACGGTGAAACTCTTGACCCAATGGTTTCAAAAATCTACTCAGAATACCGCAAAACACACAATGCTGGCGTTTTCGATATCTACACTCCTGATATCCTAAAATGTCGTAAGTCTGGTGTTCTGACTGGTCTTCCTGATGCTTACGGCCGTGGTCGTATCATTGGTGACTACCGTCGTGTTGCACTTTACGGTATCGACTTCCTAATGAAAGACAAGCAAGCTCAGTTTGCTTCTCTTCAAGAGCAATTCGAAAACGGTGAAAACCTAGCAGAAACAATGCAACTGCGTGAAGAGATTTCTGAGCAACATCGTGCTCTAGGTCAAATCAAGCAAATGGCTGAGAAATACGGTTTCGATATCTCTGAGCCAGCTCAAACTGCTCAAGAAGCTATCCAGTGGACTTACTTCGGCTACCTAGCTGCTGTTAAATCTCAAAACGGTGCTGCAATGTCTCTAGGTCGTACTTCGACTTTCCTAGACATCTACATCGAGCGTGATATCGCTGCTGGCAAAATCACAGAAGACCAAGCACAAGAAATGATCGACCACTTCGTAATGAAGCTGCGTATGGTTCGTTTCCTACGTACTCCTGAGTACGATGAGCTATTCTCTGGCGACCCAATCTGGGCAACAGAGTCTATGGGTGGTATGGGTATCGACGGTCGTACGCTAGTAACGCGTTCGAACTTCCGTTTCCTAAACTCTCTATACACTATGGGTCCTTCTCCAGAGCCAAACATCACTGTTCTTTGGTCTGAGCAACTACCTGACGGCTTCAAACGTTTCTGTGCGAAGGTATCTATCGATACTTCTTCTATCCAGTACGAAAATGATGACCTAATGCGTCCTGACCTTGAGTCTGATGATTACGCTATCGCTTGTTGTGTATCTCCAATGATCGTTGGTAAGCAAATGCAGTTCTTCGGTGCTCGTGCTAACCTTGCGAAAACAATGCTTTACGCAATCAACGGCGGTGTGGACGAAAAACTTAAGATGCAAGTTGGTCCTAAAGAAGCTCCAATGACTGACGCTGTTCTTGATTACGATAAAGTAATGGACCGTCTAGATCACTTCATGGACTGGCTAGCTAAGCAATACGTGACTGCACTAAACAGCATTCACTACATGCACGACAAGTACAGCTACGAAGCGTCTCTAATGGCTCTTCATGACCGTGACGTTCGTCGTACAATGGCTTGTGGTATTGCTGGTCTATCTGTTGCAGCTGACTCACTGTCTGCAATCAAGTTCGCGACTGTTAAACCAATCCGCGACGAAGATGGCATTGCAACTGACTTCGAAATTGAAGGCGATTACCCTAAATACGGTAATAACGACTCTCGTGTAGATGATATTGCTTGTGAACTAGTTTCTACGTTCATGAACAAGATCCGTAAGCTTAAGACTTACCGTAACTCTATCCCTACACAGTCAGTTCTTACTATCACGTCTAACGTGGTTTACGGTAAGAAAACAGGTAACACTCCAGACGGTCGTCGTGCTGGCGCTCCTTTCGCTCCTGGTGCAAACCCAATGCACGGTCGTGATGAGAAAGGCGCTGTAGCTTCACTAACGTCTGTAGGTAAACTACCGTTTGCTGACGCACAAGATGGTATCTCTTACACGTTCTCTATCGTGCCAAACGCACTAGGTAAAGAACAAGACAGCCAACGTGCTAACCTTGCAGGCCTAATGGATGGTTACTTCCACCACGAAGCTGGCATTGAAGGTGGTCAACACCTTAACGTTAACGTTCTTAACCGCGAAACTCTTGAAGACGCAGTTAAGCACCCTGAGAAATACCCTCAGCTAACAATCCGTGTATCTGGTTACGCTGTTCGCTTTAACTCTCTAACTGCAGAGCAACAAGCTGACGTAATCGCACGTACATTTACTGAGTCTCTATAAGCTCACGCTCAATAGACAGTAAATAATATTAGCCTCGCCAATGTGCGGGGCTTTTTTATATCTGAAATAAATCGCACTACACTCACCTATCCCGCGAAATGTTAGGTTGAGCAAAAAAGCACCCTGCCATTCACTTTTTTTCCACAAATTCTGTCAAATTACGGTAATATCGCGGTTCATAATTTAAGAGTAACTGCTCCATGAAATACCTGCGTTGTTTACCCCTGATTCTTCTCTCTTTCTCATCTTTAGCCTCTGAGCGTTCTACGTTAACTTTTGCTTTAGATAATGATGGTATTTTTGGTGTCGACCAAGACTATACCAACGGCTTATTTCTGGGTTACACATCATCAAGTATTACGCCATATAACTGGGTAAAACCATTGAGTCTTTCCTACTGGGGCGCAAGCTCTCTAGACAAGTGGGAAATCACCATTGGCCACAAGATGTATACGCCTTCTGACATTGAGTTAGAAACGCCATCGCCTAATGATCGCCCATACGCAGGTTACCTTCACACTGAATTCAATTACATCAGCTTAAACCCACAGCAAGCCCAGCGTTTTAATATCACGTTTGGTACTACGGGCGAACGTGCACTGTCTGAAGATGCTCAAAAGCTGGTTCACTCAATCACTAAGTCGGATGAGCCGATGGGTTGGGAATACCAAGTCGATGATGAATGGGCGGGAAGCGTTGGTTACCTAAGCCATTTGAACCTAATGCGTAATCAAGCTCTTGCGAATACTGACTACGAAATCTCTAACGTTTCTGAAATCAACGTCGGTAACTTTAGAAGTGACATTTCAACGGGCTTCATGTTTCGTTGGGGTACAGACTTAGGCGGTAACTTTGGTGCAGCTAACATCACCACAGAAAACCCATTCAAACCGGGCATGATCGGCGCATCAAACGCTGGTTGGTTTACCTATGCAGGCCTCGAAGGTCGCTACCGATTCAACGACCTGACTATCGAAGGCGATCGCTCAGGTGTTGATGAGTACGCTAATAAAAACAACGAAGATCCAGCGATCTACGATGTGACTTTAGAGAACATTCAAGCAACTGCTGTATTGGGTGTCGCTTGGTATAACCGATACGTTGGTGCCTCTTTAGCGCTAACCGCAAAAACACCGGATTACGAAGAAGCGAAAGAGTCAGTGTACACCACTGGCGGTATCACAATGTTTGCTTTCTTCTAGCCACCAGTAAGGGCTTTCGTCCTTTACTTTTCAAGTTTAATAAAGGCAATCATCTTCACAGGTGGTTGCCTTTATTTTTAAAGGTCTCGTTACCATTTGACCCTATTTTATGTACCGTTTTTGTAATAAAATAAACGGTATAAATTCCTCTACGAGAATAGCTCATGTCTACAACTGGTCGCATTCACTCATTCGAATCTTGTGGTACTGTCGATGGCCCTGGTATCCGCTTTATTGTGTTTCTTCAAGGCTGCTTAATGCGTTGTATGTACTGTCATAACCGTGATACATGGGATCTTCATGACGGAAAGGAAGTAACGGTCGAAGAGATCATCAACGAAGCAAAATCATACCGTCATTTCATGAAAGCATCGGGCGGTGGTATCACCTGTTCTGGTGGTGAAGCGATGCTACAACCTGAGTTTGTTCGTGACTTTTTCCGCGCAGCTCAAGCTGAAGGCATCCACACTTGTCTTGATACTAATGGCTACATTCGTAAGCACACTGAAGTGGTTGATGAAGTCCTAGAAGCCTCTGATCTAGTTATGTTGGATCTTAAGCACATGCGAGATGAGATTCACCACGATTTCATTGGTGTATCAAACAGACGTACTCTGGATTTCGCACGCTACTTACACAAAATCGGTAAGAAGACGTGGATTCGTTATGTGATTGTCCCTGGCTACACGGACACACCTGAAGATGCTCATCTGCTAGGCGAATTCATCAAAGACATGGATAACATCGAGAAAGTAGAGCTGCTTCCATACCATAAGCTGGGTGCACATAAGTGGGAAGCACTTGGTTTTGACTACCCTCTTGAAGGTACAAATCCGCCAAGCAAAGAGAAAATGGATGAGATTGTTGCTGTTCTTAGCCAGTATCATTCAAACGTAAAATACTAATACTGCAGACGATGCTCAACCTCTATTTTAAACGCCTCAATTTCGATTGGGGCGTTTTCTTTTCTAGCGCTAACTATCCTTTCACTTTTCTTTACAACTTTTGTTTATCAATTAAAAAAATCATATTAAATCCGTGTTGAGATCATGTTTCCACGCGTAGGAATGCTGTTACTCTTACTGCAACAAAAGAATATAACATTTAGTTTTTTAGTGAGGCTCATCCCATGGAAATGACCAATGCTCAGCGTCTAATTCTATCAAATCAATACTACCTAATGTCTCAAATGAACCCTGAGAACTCGGCGAAATACCAGCGTCTACAAACGATTGTAGAACGTGGTTACGAACTCCAAATGCGTGAACTTAACAAAGAGTTTGGTTGTTTGACTGAAGCAGAATGTCGCGAAATTATCGACATCATGGAGATGTACCATGCAATGCAAGAGTCGAACAAAATGCTTGCAGAACAAGAGCGTGCTGAAGTAGACCAACGTCGCCTGCAGTTCTTAGGTTTTGATATCGCTTCTGAAGCGCAGATCGTACACTACGTGCGTTTCCTTGTTGATTCTGAAGGTCTTTACCCTCAATTCGACAAAGCCGATCACCACTTCAATAGCCAGATGCCAATGCTAGAGAAGTACCGTCGCATGCTAACAACATGGCGCAACTGCCCTCGTCAGTACCACCTATGTGCGACAGAGCTATCTCAAATCTTTAGCGCTTAATTCGTTAATAGATCAGCGATAACTTTTAAAAAGTTTCAAGAAAAAGGGTTACTCATCATGAGTAACCCTTTTTTTAATGTTCGCACACAAAGAGAAAAACCAAAGCAACTAGAAAACGTAAGCAACACCAACGTTCGCGGCCATGTTGATACCACTTTCAAGTATTGGGCTATTCTCTATATCACCTTCAAGGTTGGTATAACGAACGCCACCAGTTACTCGAACATTTGGCGTAACATGCAGATAGCCACTATTTTGAACCCATTATTCTTCACTACATCTACCTATTTATTGAGCAATTTTTGATAACTTAGCGCATTATATGGTACTCCATTCCAAAAATCAATAGAGCCCAGTTATACATCTAATGCACATAAATCCATTGTGAGTATTGTTAAGCGACCTAAAATCTCAAAACAAACGGCCAGATCCCCTCGAATGTAAAATAATTTGATTCTACGCGCCTCAAGTTGCCTATTGCGCTCGCCACGTTTTTCACACGCAAAATTGTAAATAAATACATAATTGTTAAGCAAAATTGTGGAAGCGGGTCTAACCTTAAAATGTAGGGAGAGCCTATTTTTCAATCGCTCGTCAGTTTTGACTGGTTAACAAGGGGAATGTGACTATGAGTATCTTTGACCACTATCAATCACGTTATGAAGCAGCCAAGGAAGAAGAGCTGACATTGCAGGAGTTCTTAGGGCTGTGTAAAGACGATAAAAGTGCTTACGCTAATGCTGCCGAGCGCTTATTACTAGCCATTGGCGAACCAGAGGTTATTGACACTGCTCAAGACCCTCAACTGAGTCGTATTTTCTCAAACCGTGTCATCTCACGCTACAGCGAATTTAAAGATTTCTACGGTATGGAAGATGCGATTGAACAGATTGTTTCTTACTTAAAACATGCTGCGCAAGGTTTAGAAGAACGTAAACAAATCCTTTACCTACTTGGCCCTGTGGGCGGTGGTAAATCTTCTCTCGCTGAAAAACTCAAAGCCCTGATGCAGAAACTACCAATCTATGTATTGTCTGCTGACGGTGAACGAAGCCCAGTAAACGATCACCCATTCTGTCTATTCGACGTTAACGAAGACGGCGACTTATTGAAGAATGAATATGGCATTGAGAAACGCTATCTTCGCTCAATTATGTCTCCGTGGGCAGCGAAACGTCTGCACGATTTTGGCGGTGATATTTCCAAATTCAAAGTCATCAAACTGCGCCCTTCTATTCTCGATCAAGTTGCGATCGCGAAAACGGAGCCAGGTGATGAAAACAACCAAGATATCTCGTCTCTGGTTGGTAAAGTTGATATTCGTAAACTTGAACACTTCTCTCAAGATGATCCTGATGCCTACAGCTACTCTGGTGCGCTTTGTAAAGCCAACCAAGGTGTGATGGAATTCGTGGAGATGTTCAAAGCGCCAATCAAAGTATTACACCCTCTACTTACGGCAACACAAGAAGGTAACTTCAACGGTACCGAAGGGCTTTCTGCACTGCCATTTGACGGTATGATTCTCGCTCACTCGAACGAATCTGAGTGGCAGACCTTCCGTAACAACAAAAACAACGAAGCATTCCTCGACCGTGTGTACATTGTAAAAGTCCCTTACTGTCTGCGTGTGTCTGAAGAAGTTAAGATCTACAAGAAACTGCTTGAGCACAGTGAGCTATCCCAAGCGCCTTGCTCACCAAGCACACTCGATCTGCTATCGCAATTCAGCATTCTTTCGAGACTAAAAGAGCCTGAAAACTCATCTCTATTCTCTAAGATGCGTGTTTACGATGGTGAGACTCTAAAAGACACCGATCCAAAAGCGAAGAGCTACCAAGAGTACCGAGATTATGCTGGCGTTGACGAAGGCATGTCTGGGCTATCAACGCGTTTCGCCTTTAAGATCCTGTCTCGTGTGTTTAACTTCGACCAAGCCGAAGTGGCCGCGAACCCAGTGCACCTGTTCTACGTTATTGAGCAGCAAATCGAACGGGAGCAGTTCCCTCAAGAGACCGCCGAGAAGTACCTAGAGTTCTTGAAAGGATACCTAGTGCCACGCTACGTAGAGTTCATCGGTAAAGAAATTCAAACCGCTTATCTAGAGTCTTACTCTGAGTACGGTCAGAATATCTTCGACCGCTATGTCACCTACGCAGATTTCTGGATTCAAGACCAAGAGTACCGCGACCCAGAAACAGGCCAACTATTTGACCGTGCTTCTCTGAATGGTGAACTAGAGAAAATCGAGAAGACAGCCGGTATCAGTAACCCTAAAGACTTCCGAAATGAGATTGTGAACTTTGTGCTTCGTGCCAAAGCCAACAATAACGGTCAAAACCCAGTGTGGACGAGCTACGAGAAACTGCGCACTGTGATTGAGAAGAAAATGTTCTCTAACACAGAAGAGCTACTTCCTGTTATTTCGTTCAATGCTAAGACCTCAACGGATGATCAGAAAAAACATGACGACTTCGTTGCTCGTATGATGGAAAAAGGCTACACCGAGAAGCAAGTGAGACTGCTATCTGAGTGGTACCTAAGAGTTCGTAAATCCTCATAACTAAACGGTATTGAGCTGCTCAACTGAGCAGCTCGTATAAACCAATAACTTTTATACCTTAGTAAATCAATAACTCTTATACCCGAATAAAAAGTAGGATCGCGACATCAGCTGAGAGGGAGTTCTTATGGCACAATTTATCGATCGGAGGCTCAATGGCAAAAATAAGAGTGCTGTGAATAGACAGCGTTTCTTACGACGCCATAAAGAGCAAATCAAAGAATCTGTGGCCGATGCAGTTAACCGACGCTCAATCACCAATACAGAAACCGGTGAAGACGTCACTATTCCCCATAAAGACATCAAAGAGCCGAACTTTCACCAAGGTCAAGGCGGCGTAAGAGAGCGCGTTCACCCAGGTAATGATCAGTTCATCACTGGCGATAAAATCGAACGCCCTAAAGGTGGTGGTCAAGGCGGTGGCTCAGGCCAAGGCGACGCAAGCCCTGATGGCGAAGGCCAAGATGAATTTACCTTCCAAATTTCAAAAGATGAGTATCTTGATATTCTCTTTGAAGATTTAGCTCTACCTAATCTAGAGAAAAATCAGGTCAACAAAATCACCGAATGGAAAACTCACCGCTCTGGTTACCAAAGCGCGGGGATTCCATCCAACATCGCTATCGTTCGTTCACTACAGCAATCTCTGGCTCGTAGAACCGCGATGACAGCAGGTAAAAAGCGCGAGCTTAACCTACTGATGGAACAGCTTGACCAAGTTAAAATGACGGAGCCGGCACAACCTTTTGAGGAAGGTCGCCTCAAAGAAGAGATTGCCGAGTTACGTAAAAAGATTGAAAGCGTGCCGTTCATTGACACCTTCGACTTACGTTTTAAAAACTACGAGAAGCGCCCTATTCCATCTAGCCAAGCCGTGATGTTCTGTCTAATGGATGTATCGGGCTCAATGGATCAAGCCACGAAAGACATTGCGAAGCGCTTTTATGTCCTTCTGTATCTGTTCCTAAACCGCACCTACGAAAACGTCGATGTTGTGTTTATTCGTCACCATACTCAGGCTAAAGAAGTCGACGAACATGAGTTTTTCTACTCACAAGAAACTGGCGGCACGATCGTTTCTAGTGCACTGAAACTAATGAAAGAAATTGTCGCAGATCGTTATCCTGCTAATGAGTGGAACATCTATGCAGCACAAGCCTCTGATGGCGATAACTGGGCTGATGACTCTCCTCGTTGTAAAGAGCTATTAGTCAATACACTTCTGCCAACTTGCCAATATTACTCTTACATCGAAATAACACGCCGCTCTCATCAAACACTTTGGCACGAATACGAAAAACTCGAGAGTAGCTTTGACAACTTCGCCATGAAAAATATTAAAACGGTGGATGATATTTTTCCTGTGTTTAGAGAACTGTTCCAGAAAGAGACAGCGTAAGGGGGCTTGCCATGACAGCGAAATCAAACGTTGCAGAGAAAGATAAAGCGACACAGAAGAGAAACGACAAGATGCTGCCTGATGGTCCAGATTGGACATTCAACCTCTTGGAACAATATCACGTAGAAATCAAGCGTGTGGCGCAGCATTACCGTTTAGATACTTACCAGAACCAAATTGAAGTGATTACTTCTGAGCAGATGATGGATGCTTACTCGAGCATCGGTATGCCTATCAATTACAATCACTGGTCATTTGGCAAAAAATTCATTCAAACCGAGCAAAACTACAAGCATGGTCAGATGGGATTAGCGTACGAAATCGTGATCAATTCAGATCCTTGTATCGCATACCTGATGGAAGAGAACACGGTCACGATGCAGGCGCTCGTAATGGCTCATGCTTGTTACGGCCATAACTCTTTCTTTAAGGGCAACTACCTGTTCCAAACCTGGACCGATGCCAGTTCCATTATCGACTACCTATTATTCGCTAAAAAATACATTACTGATTGTGAAGAAAAATACGGTGTTGCCGAAGTCGAACAACTTCTCGATTCTTGTCATGCCCTCATGAATTACGGCGTAGACAGATACAAACGCCCTGAGAAGATTTCCATAGCTGAAGAGACAGCAAGGCAAGAAGAACGTGAAGCGTATCTGCAATCTCAAGTCAATGAGCTGTGGAGAACTGTGCCTAAAAATCAAGACAAGGAAAAAGAGACCAAAATCCGCTTTCCTAGCGAACCTCAAGAAAACATTCTCTACTTTATCGAGAAGAACGCACCACTACTTGAACCTTGGCAGCGTGAGTGTGTTCGCATTGTTCGCAAGGTGAGCCAATACTTCTACCCTCAAAAGCAAACTCAAGTAATGAACGAAGGCTGGGCAACCTTCTGGCACTACACCATTCTTAACCACCTTTACGACGAAGGCTTGGTGAGTGACAAGTTCATATTAGAATTCCTACACAGCCACACCAGCGTAGTCGCACAACCCGCCTACAACAGCCCTTATTTCAGCGGGATAAACCCTTATGCGCTTGGCTTTGCGATGTTTAGAGACATCCGACGCATCTGTGAAGAGCCAACCGATGAAGATAGAGAGTGGTTCCCTGAGTTAGCCGGAAGTGATTGGTTAGAAGCGGTGCACTTTGCGATGCACAACTTCAAAGATGAAAGTTTCATCAGCCAATACCTTTCTCCAAAGATCATTCGAGACTTTAAACTGTTTTCTGTGCTCGACGACGACCGCAAAAACACCATTGAGATAAGTGCTATTCACGATGACCCAGGCTATCGCTTGATTCGTGAAAAGCTTGCGGCGCAATACAACCTAAGTAACCTTGAACCGAATATTCAGGTGTTTAACGTCGATGTTCGTGGTGATCGCTCGATGACACTGCAATATGTGCCTCACGGCCGTATCCCGCTTGATAAAGGCTACGACGAAGTGATGAAACATCTCTATCGCTTATGGGGCTTTGATGTAATTTTGGAAGAGCTCAAAGATACGGGTCACAGAGAGATTCTGACTACTTGTCCAAAACGTAATGATTATGGAGCCAAGATTTAATATCAATCACAGTAAGTCAGTGCTTGGTATAAAACTCCGCTCCCCCTACAACATAGTGGTCACCCGCTCGGAAGTGGAGCAATAAAAAAGGTTCATCGC